>NZ_CP144374.1:600000-900000 GCF_040451425.1 Thermodesulfovibrio sp. 3462-1 | reverse complement strand
CTTTCTGAAGCAACAGCTCCTGCTGCTTCTTCTACAGTTACATCTTCTGCTGGCTCTACATAAAATGCAGCTAAAACATCACTTTCTCTTGGAATGTATCCAATTTCTAAAAAATCAATATACTTCATCTTCATTTCTCTTTCCTCCTTTTTATTTTTTATGAAGACTTTCCCAGTCTTTTAAAAATCTTTCAATACCTATATCTGTAAGCGGATGTTTAAACATGCTTTCAAGAACCTTTGGCGGAATGGTAGCAATATGAGCACCAGCAAGAGCACTTTCTACGACATGAATTGGATGACGAATGCTTGCAGCAATTATCTTTGTTGTAAAATTATAAATTCTGAATATTTCTGCCAATTCTCGAACAATAGTTAATCCATCATGAGAAATGTCATCAAGCCTTCCAATAAAAGGACTTACATAAGTAGCTCCAGCTTTTGCTGCAATAATTCCTTGATTTGTTGAGAAAATAAGGGTAACATTTGTTTTAATTCCTTCCTTTGAAAGAACATTTACAGCTTTCATTCCTTGTTCTGTCATAGGAATTTTAACTGCAATATTAAATCCCCATGAAGCATACTCACGAGCTTCTCTTATCATTCCTTCAGCATCTGTTGATATTACTTCAACGCTTACAGGTTCACGCACAAGGCTTGATATTTCTTTTATAACGCTTTTTACATCCTTAGCTCCTGCCTTGGCTAACAAAGTAGGATTTGTTGTAACTCCATCAACCACTCCTGTAACTGCCCATCTTCTTATTGCTTCAATTTCTGCTGTGTCTAAAAATATTTGCATATCTTCCTCCTTTCATTTTTTTGATTTTAATAAAGCAAGCAATTTCTGTGCCAAACAAAAAAATAAGAAAAATTAAGACGTTAAAAAAAAGCTCGTTATGAAAGGTAACATTGTTAGGTAACAAATAAAAGTAACAGAGATTGTCTTTAGAATTTTGAAAATGTTAAAATTTTTTAAATTTATGAGTCTAGACAGTAAATTACTCAATGAAATACTGGATACTGCAGAAAAAAAATTTTGTATGTCTTAGATGTGCAGAGTGTTGTTATCGTTGGGCAGTGCCACTGCCAAATGGAGTAAAGAAGCCTGAAAACCAGAAGTGTCCATATTTAACTGATATTTCAATAAACGGAAATCAATGGAAAGAAGCATCATGCACAAGTTATAAAAATCGTCCAGAGGTTTGCATAAACTTCAAAATAAGCTTTGCTACTTTTTGTCCAATTGGGATGTGGAAGTGGCTTAAATTAAAAGAAATTAAACCGGAAATTGATTTACCTGAAAGAATTAAAAAAATTATAGAATTTTTAAAGGAACTTAGATAAAAATGCTGAAATTAAAAGGACTTTATGTAATAACAGATGAAAAATTAACTCCCTATGAAAAAATTCTTGAAATGGTTGAAGAAGCTTTAAATGGAGGTGCTTGTGTAGTTCAGCTCAGGGATAAAACCAACTCTGATAATTTTCTTCTTCCTTATGGATTTTTATTAAAAGAGCTTTGCGAAAAATATAATGCCTACTTTATTGTAAATGATAGAGTAGATTTAGCTATGAAGTTAGATGCTCATGGAGTTCATATTGGCAAAGAAGATGCTGATATTTCTGAAGTAAAAGAAAAGTTAAAAAACAAAATTATAGGTGTCTCTTGCTATGGTGATATTAAAAAAGCTAAAAACATGGAATCTTTAGGTGCCTGTTATGTTGCCTTTGGAAGTTTTTATTATTCACCAACTAAACCTCAAGCTGAAATAGTTGATAAATCTATTATCATAGAGGCTAAAAAAATTCTTTCTATTCCTGTTTGCGTAATAGGAGGATTGAATGTTGAAAGAGCTAAAGAGTTAGTAAATCTTGGTGCAGATATTGTTGCAGTAGTAAGTGATATCTGGACTGCTCCTTCAATCAGAGAAAGAGCTAAGGAGTATAAAAATTTATTTACTTGATAAAACTTCTCTTATTTTTTTCACTAAGAAAGAATGAATTACAGGATTGCCTGCTATGATATGTCCTGTTTTTAAATATTTTTCTTCTCCATCAAAATCTGATACCACTCCGCCTGCTTGTTTTATTAAAACTATACCTGCTGCAATGTCCCAGGGACTTAAAGCAAATTCAAAGAATCCATCCACTCTTCCGCATGCGACATAGGCAAGATCAATTGCTGCAGCACCAGCTCTTCTTAGATCACTGACAGAGTAAAGAAGTGATTGAAATATTTTTACATAACTTGGAATGAATTGTTTGTTTCTGAACGGAAAACCAGTTGCAATAAGGCTCATTTCTGGTAAACTCAGTGTGGATACTCTTATTTTTTCTTCATTTAAAAAAGCACCACTGCCAGCTTCAGCATAAAAGGTCTCACCTCTTGTTGGATCATGAACAACTCCTAAAACAAGCTCGCCTTTATACATCAAAGCAATAGATATGGCAAAAACAGGGAAAGCATGAATAAAATTTGTTGTTCCATCAAGAGGATCAATTATCCATAGATATTCTGCCTTTTTATAGTCATTTGATGACTCTTCAGACATTATCTGATGAGTTGGAAAGTGCTTTTTAATGTGAGCAATTATTGTCTTTTCTGATAAAACATCTACTTCTGTTACATAATCTGATATACTTTTTTGAGTGACTTCATTGTCTTTGATTGTCCCAATTCTTTCTTTAATAATATTTCCTGCTTTCTGGGCAGCTTCTATTGCAACAGTAAGATACTCTTTCATTCAACAAACTCCACTGCTTCATTAATTGACACTCTTGGTGGTGCTAAAGGCACATATGCTGGATATCCAACAGGCAATATAACAACAGCTCTTAAATGTTTTGGCAGAGCAAGAATTTTTGAAACTTCCTCTTCTCTAAATGCTCCAACCCAGCAACTTCCAAGCCCATTTTCATGAGCAACAAGCATTGCATTTGTAATGCTTGTTGCCACATCCTGTATTGCATACAGCTGCACACCTCTTTGTCCATATCTTGGAAAGATTTTATTTTTATCTATGCATCCAACAATAACCAACGGGGCATCGGCTATAAATGTTTGATATAAAGCTGCCTGAGCAAGTTTTCCCTTTGTATCTTTGTTTTTTACAAAATAAAATTTTCTTGCCTGAAGATTTCCTGCAGACGGAGCCCATATCAGGGCTTCAATAAGCTTTTTAATAATATCATCAGGAATTTCTTTTTTTAAAAAAGACCTAATACTTCTTCTTTCTTTAACCGCTTTTAAAACTTCACCCATTTTTATATTTTAGCAACTTTTCTTTAAGTCTGCAAACACTGCAAAGTTCTAAAGTTGTAAGGTAACCACAATTTTTGCATCTTTGTAGTAGCAATTCCTCAGAGGATTGACAATAGAATTTGTTCATTCTTTTTAAAAAGCCTTTGTAAAATCCTATAATTGAGCCTGGAAACTCTTTGTTTATTTCATAGACAAGCTTTTTAAATACCTCGTAAACTCCAGACTTATAAGGACAGGTTTCACTAACATAGGTTATGTTAGAGAGTTTACAGAAAAGTTCAGTTTCTTCCTCTGTAATAAGGCAAAGAGGTTTGACCTTCCTGCTTAATCCTTCTTTTTCTTGAAGAACTGGGGATTGTCTTGCTAAAAGTTCATCATGCCAGAAGATCATGTTTTTTAAAATAAATGAAACTTCATCATTAAGAGTATGTCCTGTTACAATTGTTTTGCCATCTGCCTGTTTATTTAAAATATATCTTCTCAGCATTCCACAGACAGCACATACAGGTTTTTTTAGTATTTTTGAGATTTCTTCAAGCGATATTTCAATTTCTTCTTTTAAGTGAACAATTTTTAAAGGAATTTTTTCTATTTCGCAAAAATTCTGCACAATTTCAATGGATTTTTTTGAAACTTCACCTAAGTCTGCATTTATATGGAAGGCTTTTATACTGTATCCTAAGTCTTTTAATGCTTTAGTAACGCTCATACTGTCTTTTCCACCTGAAAGAGCCACTATGAGACTGTCTTTTGGTCCAAACATTTTAAATTTTTCCACTGTTTCCTGAACTCTTTTTTTAAAAAAATGAGGGAAACAGTCAAGACAGACTCTTAAATTATAATGCCTCAGGCTTACTCCTTCTTTTAAACTACCGCAGATTTTGCATCTTACTCTTTTTGTTTGCATGATGCTTCTTTTGCAAGTTTATCTGCTAAAGAGTTCTCTTCCCTGTAAATATGCGATATCTGATATTTTTTAAATCTGCTTAAAAGTTCTCTAACTTTTTCATAAAGTGGTATTAAATTTTTATTTCTTACTTTATAGACTCCTTTTATTTGACGCACAAGGAGTTCACTGTCTGAAAAAATTTCTATTTCTTCTGCTTTCTGGTTTAATGCTTCCTGTAATCCTCTGATTAATGCTGTGTATTCTGCTACATTATTTGTTGTTTTTCCAATGTATTCTGATATCGCTATTTTTTTGTTATCTAAAATAATCAAACATCCAATGCCTGCATTTCCAGGATTTCCCCTTGATGCACCATCACAGTAAAGCCGGGCTTTCACTGAGTTTGAACCTGTGCCTGCTCTAATTTTTTATCAGGTTTATAATAAAGAAATCTACCGCATTGAGGGCAATGATAAATTGATTGATTTAATTTTATTTCTACATAAAGCTGAGGCGGAATATGAAGAAAACAACCTTGACAAACTGAGTTTTTTACCTGAGCAACCGCTAATCCTTTATGTTTTTTCATCAGTTCTATGTATTCTTCATAAAGCTCTGATGGCAATTTATTTATTAATTCTTTTCTTTCTTTTTTGAGTTCTTCAATCTGCTGAGCTGTGATATCAATTTCTTTTTCCAATTGCTTCTTATTGTCTTCAATTTCTCTTTTTCTTGCATCAATGTCTGCCTTTATTTCTTTAAGAACCTTTTTTGCTTCATCAAGATCATATAAAATCAATAAAAGATTTTCTTCTTCTTTCTTTAAATTTTCTTGAACTAATTCAATTTCTTTTAACAATGCCTGGTATTCTTTATTTGTTTTTATTTGAGATGTTTTTTCTTTGAGTTTTTTTATTTTGTCGTTAATATCTTCAATTTCAATTTCTTTTTCTTTTCTCTTTTTTTCTAAATTTATAACTTTTTTGTTTTCATTTTCAAATTGTCTGTCAATTTCCTGCATTTTTTTCTCAAAATTTTTTATTTCCAGAGGAATTATTTCAAGTTTTTGTTTTAAAGAAAGAATTAAGAAGTCAATTTCTTGGAGTTTTATAAGAGTATCCAATTCTCCATTCACCTTTTATATCTCCTTATAAAAGATGGGCCCACCAGGATTCGAACCTGGGACCAACCGGTTATGAGCCGGTAGCTCTGGCCGCTGAGCTATGGGCCCTGAATAAATACATTACAAAATTACTATAACCTTATAAAGGTAGATTAGTCAACTGTCTCTAATAAAATCTCTAAGCCACTTAAGCCTGCATAGGCGTTTTAATTTCCTCATGGCTCTCATTTCAATCTGTCTTACTCTTTCTCTTGAAACAGAAAATTCTTTACCCACTTCTTCAAGACTTTTTGGTTTTTCCGTATTTATTCCAAATCGTTTCATTAATACTTCTTTTTCTCTTTCACTTAAAATTGAAAAAACTTTTTCAATTAAATATCTTAAATCGTTATTTAATGCTTCTTCATAGGGATTTGGAGAATTTACATCTTCTATGAAATCTTTTAACTGAGAGTCATCATCTCTAAATGAAATATCTATTGATATAGGCTCTTTAGTTATTGCAAGAAGCTCTGCAATCTTATCACTGGATAGATTCAAATTCGATGAAATTTCATATATGTCAGGTTCATTTTCTAAATTTTGATATAACTCACGATATACTTTATTTATTTTACATATACTGTCTATAACATGCACAGGAATTCTGATGGTTTTTGAGTGATCTGCCAAGGCTCTACTGAGTGATTGTCTTATCCACCATGTGGCATAAGTACTGAATTTGAATCCCTTTTTATATTCGAATTTATCAATAGCTTTTATAAGACCTATGTTTCCTTCCTGAATTAAATCCTCAAGGCTTAATCCTCTGCCAGTATATTTTTTCGCAACACTTACAACAAGCTTTAGGTTTGACTCTATCATTTTATTTTTAGCCTCTGTGAATTCGTTAAATGTCTGTTTTATAACTTTGAAGTGATTTAAAAATTCTTCATTTGACATTCTTGTAACATTCTTTAAATCCTTCCCTTTTATGATTTCTTTGCTTAATTTATCAAGCTCTTCCACAAACATATTTATTAACTCATCTCGCAAGGGAATATCAAATATTTTTTTTAAAAATTCTTTTGTAGTTTTTTTTCTTCGCATAATTTTCTTTATATTTTCTGAAACATTAATAAATATTTTTTTTATTTCCTCCACATCAATGTTGTCTTCCTCATCAAGAATTTCTTTAGCTTTTTCAGGGTCTTTTGAAAAAATATTACTCAATGCATAGATTTTCTTCTGGACAAAGGGAATATAAAGCAATTGTTTTATTAACTCCATCTTTTTATCATGTATGATCTTTGCAATATTTTCTTCTTCCTGTTTGGACAAAACAGGAAAGGCACTAATACACTTAAAGTAAAGCCTTAGAGAATCATAAACTTGTGCTGATTTATCAGTATCTTCATCTTTTTCAATAAATTCATTGAAAAAATCTTTTTGTTCATCCATTGTAGTTTCGTATAATACTTTTCCTTATTTTAATTAATTCATTAAGGTTTTTTTCATCACCTAATTTTGCAACTTCTTTAATTTTTTTATCAATAGATTTAAGTGCGAGTTTTTTTATGCAGTCTTTCATATTTTGTATAACTGATTCTTCATCAATCTCAGAGGTCATTATCAATTTAGAAATAAAAGCTTTTTCCTCTTCATCAAGCATATTTAATAGTTTATTTAATGAGAACTCGCTATTTCTTTGTAATTCCTGTATTTTTAAAAAAATATTTCTTATTGACTGAATTTCAAAATCTTCAATTTTAACTTTTTCAAGTATATAATTGATTTTTTCAGGATAGGAAAGCACTATACGAAGAAGAATTTCTTCTTCTTTAGAACCTGAATATGCTTTAAGATCAATTCTTTCTTTTTTAGAAGTTTTATTGGAAATAATTTGTTTAAGTTCTTCTCTGAGAGTTATTTCATTAATTCCAGTTTTTTCTGAAAGTTCTTTTAAAAGTTCATCACGATATATCAGATCTTTAAGGTAGCTCAACATATTTAGAAAATTACGAATTCCCTCATTTAATTTTTTTTGTGGATAGCTCTTTATGATTAAATCAACAGGAGATAAAGCTTTGGATAGATAGTTTTTAAATGCCTTTTCTCCGTACTTTTGCAAGAAACTGGCAGGATCTTCTTTTTCAGGTAATAAAACTATTTTTACTATGAATCCTCCATTAAACAGTGACATTAGGGATCTCTGAGCAGCTAAAATTCCTGCTTCATCTCCATCAAATATTAACAATATCTTATTGGTAAATTTTTTTAAGTTATTAAGAATTCTTTTTGTCTTTTCTAATTGTTCCTGAGTAAGAGCTGTACCTAAGGGTGCTACTGTGTTTTTAAACCCGTACTGATGACAAAGAATTACATCCATATAACCTTCTACTACAATTACATATCCTTTCTCCCTGATGTATTGCTTTGCATGCCAGAATCCAAAGAGATTTTCTCCTTTTTTAAATATAGGTGTGTCTGGCGAATTAATATATTTTGGAAGCTCTACTGCCCTTTCAATGAGTCTTCCTCCAAATCCTATAACTCTGCCTGTTAAATCCTGAATTGGAATAATAATTCTGTTTCTGAAAAAATCATAAGAGTTGTTAACTAATCCAGAAGAATTAATTAAACTTTCGTCAAAACCTTTTTCTTTTAAAAAATTGTATAAAGAATTTCGTTCCTCGGAAGCATAACCAATTTTAAAAATTTCTACAGTTTGTTCATTAATTCCTCTACTTTTAAGATACTGTTTTGCCTTCTCAGAGTTTTTTAATTGAGATATATAGTAATGCAAGGCCTGCTCATATATTTCATAAAGCTTTTCTTTTGATGCGTAAGAAAAGCTTTTTTCAGAGGGTTCAAATTCTAAACCTGCTTTTTTTGCAAGAATTGAAATAGCTTCAGAGAAACTAACTTTTTCATACTCCATAACAAAAGTAATAATATCTCCACCTTTTCCGCAGCCAAAACAATGAAAAATTTGTTTTGAAGGATTTACAAAAAATGAAGGAGTTTTTTCCGGATGAAAAGGGCAGAGAGATTTGTAATTTTGACCAGTTTTTTTTAAATCAATGTATTCAGAGATAACATCAACAATATCTAATCTGTTTTTAATCTCTTCTAAGATTTTTTGATAATTCATTGCAAAGGCTTAATGCCTGCTAAAGCGCTTAAAACCTGAGCACTCTAAAATCTTGATATCCTCTCCTTCTGTTATTTTATCCAGAAGTAAATTTAATCCAAGGGTATCACTTGCTATATGTCCAGCAATTACTACATTTATATGATTTTTTTCTGCTTCTTTGCGATGTTCTTCACTTAAATGCATAGCTACCACTGTATTTATTCCGCTTAAAGCCATGCTTTGAAAGATGTCCTTTGCTCCCTCAGTTCCACCTGTCATATCAACAAATATTTTCCCTGCTTTTCTTTCCTTACTTCCAATAAGAATCCTTGGTCCTGCACAATTTTTTTCAGCCTCTTTATACTCAGGAATTTCTAAGAGCAAATCCAGGACATCTTCCAGAGTATAAGGCTTGTTTTCATCAAAAAGTTTTTGCAGATAGGTAGCAACCATATTGTCTGCTGGCGTATGAAGACACATAAAAGGTATATTAAGAAGTCTTGCAGCATCAACTGCCCTTGTATGATTCACTGGCATCAATTTTCTTTCTACTTCTTTTATCCTCGTCTCTAATAAACTTTCAGCAATATTAATTGGAACTCCGAATCTTCCAAGAATGTCAGCCTGCATGTGCATTACTGCAAAAAGCCTTGCATAGGCTCCACCTTCAGGATGATGGGAAAGAATCAGGTCTACTTTATTTCCACTTTGCCTTAAAGAATGAGCTAAAACAACTTCTCCAACTTCCATGTCTATACCAGCAATAATTGTTTTAATCTCTTCCTCACCTGTTCCAAAAAGTATTCTTGAATCACTATATGGATTTTCAAGGGATTCTATATCAAAAAATTCTTTCTTTTTTTCAGGAAGTGCTTCATAATCTTTTTTTCTTTTGGCAAGTTCTTTTAAAACTTCATCTTTACCTCTTGGATCATTTTCAATCCCTGTTTGAATAGCTTTTTTATATAAATCTCTCAGTTTCATGAATCCTCCTTAAATTTAAAATAAAATTACGGAGATTCCATTTTTACAGAATCTCCGTTCATATTAGCAGGACTTTAAATTACTTTGACAGCATTTTCATTTTTTTTGCTAATTTTTTCTTGGCAGCAAGAATCTTTTTCTTTCTTTTAACGCTTGGTTTTTCATAATGTTCTCTTTTTTTGATTTCAGAAAGTATTCCCTCTCTTTCGCACTGTTTTTTAAACATCTTCAATGCTGCCTCGAATGAATCCATCTCTTTAACATTTACAGAGGGCATTCAGTTGCTCCCCTCCTCTCTTTTTAGAATTTTAATAAATACTTTACCAGTAAAGCATTATTTTAGTCAATAAAAAAGTGTTAAAATATTTCATGTTTGTCAAGAAATCGCTTGATATTTACGAAAAATTATCCATTCTTGCAAATGGCGCAAAATTTGATATATCCTGCTGTCCTTCATTTGATAGAAAAAACTTTTCAAAAAAAGAAACTTTTTCAAAATTTGGAATACAAAATATATGGACCTCTAATGGAAGATGCATTCGCCTTCTTAAAGTATTACTTACAAATTTCTGTATAAATGATTGTGCTTATTGCATAAATAGAAAAAGAAATGATATTCAACGAACTATTATTATGCCTGAAGAATTAGCAAGAGTTGCCTATGAGTTTTACAGAAACAGGCAAATTGAAGGAGTTTTTCTAAGTTCGGGTATAATTAGCAGTCCTGACAAAACAATGCAGATGATGATTGATGCAGTAAAAATTTTAAGAATTAAATATCAATTCAAAGGATATATTCATTTAAAAATAATTCCTGATTCAGAAGAAACTGCTATTGCTGAAGCAGTTAAACTGGCAGACAGAGTAAGTATAAATCTGGAATTACCAACACAGCAGTCTCTTTCATTGATTGCTCCTCAGAAAAAATTGATTTCCATTCTTTGTGCAATTGAAAAAATAAACAAAATAATTGAAAATACTGACAAAGGAGCAAAAAGCCATACAACTCAGTTGATTGTTGGAGCAACTCCAGATACAGATTATGAAATTCTTCAACTCTGTGAAAATCTTTATAAAAACAATCAGAGGCTTAAAAGAGTTTATTTCTCTGCATATATTCCTGTAAATGATGATCCAAGACTTCCACAGATTCAAAAACCACCCATCCTTAAAGAGCACAGACTCTATCAGGCTGACTGGCTTATAAGATATTATGGATTTCAGGTTAAAGAAATTGTTTCAGAAGAAAAACCTTTTTTAAATGAAAAAATAGATCCAAAGCTTGATTGGGCTTTAAGGAATATTCATTTATTTCCTGTTGAGATCGAAACAGCTTGTTTTGAAACAATTCTCAGAGTGCCCGGGATAGGAATCACATCTGCAAAAAGAATCTTAAAAGCAAGAAAAACAACTTCTTTAACTCTTGAAGGACTCAAAAATCTTGGTGTTGTAATAAAAAGAGCAAAGCATTTTATAACAATTGGAGACAAGTATTACGGAAATAAAAATCTCATACAAAATTTCAAGCATACAATTGAGCAATACAGTTTAGCTATTTAACAATATCATGCACTTTAATGAATTTTTTGCCATTGCCGTAATTTCATAAGCCTCATTAACTTTTTCAATAGGGAATCTATGGGTAATGAGAACATTAGAATCAACTATGCCATTTTCTATGAATTTTAAAGCCTCTTTCGTATCATCAGGTCCGCAGGAGTAACTTGTTGTAATAGAGATATCATTGAAATAAATATCGTTTACTGAAAAACATAGTTTCTGTTCAGGCGAAGTTGGAGTAAATATTAAAAGAGTTCCACCTCGTGAAACAAGCCTTAAAGAATTTGTTATCACATCTACGCTTCCAGGTCCAATTATAACTGCCTGAGCCATTAATCCATCGGTTAAATTCTTCAGTTCTTCATAAATATCTTCCCGGGAAACATCAATTACATGATCTGCACCAGCTTTCATAGCTTTTTCAAGCCTGAAAGAAACCATGTCCGCACCTATAACTTTTTGGGCACCAAACTGTCTTGCAAGCATAATGTGTATCTGCCCCATTACACCAAGCCCAATTACAAGCACTGTATCACCTTTTTTTATATTAGCTCTTTTTAAAGATTTGACAACGCATGCAACTGGCTCAACCAGAGCTCCCTGTTCAAAGGATAGAGAGTCTGGAAGTTTCAAAGTATCGTTTCTTAAATTCACTTCAGGAACAACTATGTATTCAGCCATCCCTCCTGGAATAATTTTCGATTTTCTCCATGTCTCACATTGAACAAAATCACCACGTTTACAGTAAAAACAACCCATGCATGGTGCATGATGGTGCACTGCTACCCTGTCTCCTTCTTTCAAAAAAATTTCTGATTTAATTTCTTCTCCAATTTTTACAATTTCTCCTGAAATTTCATGACCTAAAACAAGGGGTGCTTTTTTTTCAATATACCACGGCATTATATCACCAGAGCATATTCCACAGGCTTTCACTTTAACAAGAGCATCTCTTGGTCCTGGCTCAGGAACAGGCATTTCCTCTATTTTTATCTCACCAAATCTATAAAGTTTTGCTACTCTCACTAAACTTTTACACCTCTAATTGCCTCTGCAAGCCTTTTTATTACATCATTCAGATTTTCAACTTCCTGTACCACCGCCTCTGTTGTATTTTTCACTTCCTGTGCAAGCATGCTTGAACGCTCTGCTGAACGGGCAACTTCATCAGAGGCTGACGATTGCTCTTCTGTTGCAGTTGCTATCTGTGTTATCTGATCTTTTACCTTTAAAGAATGCTCAGCAATTTTATTTAATGATTTTTTTACTTCATTTAATGCTTTCAGGGCTTCGGCTACTTCACGGGCAGTGACATCCATGCTTTTTAAACTTTCTTTTGATTCAGTCTGAACTGCAGTTATTTTCTGTGCTATTTCTTCAGTTGCTTTAATTGTTCGCTCTGCAAGTTTTCTTACCTCATCAGCAACTACTGCAAACCCGCGACCTTGCTCACCTGCCCTTGCTGCTTCAATTGCTGCATTCAAAGCAAGAAGATTTGTTTGATCAGCAATGTCTTTAATAACTGTAACAATATCTCCAATTTCTTCAACTCTGGTGTTTAAAGCATTTATAGTCTTTTTAAGCTCCACTGTTGAACGATTTGCTGATTGAACTGTTTTCATTGAATTCTCAGCAAGACCCTGCCCTTCTTTTGCTACATTCATACTTTCAGTTGCAAGATCAGAGGCTAATGCAGCATTTTTTGCAATGTCTGTTATTGTCTGACTCATCTGCTCAGCAGCAGTTGCAATCTGATGTGCCTGTGAAGTTTGCTCATTTGTTTTTGCTTTGACATTCTCAATATTTGCCTCCAGTGCACCGATTACCGACTGAAGTATTGATGCTGAATTTTTAATATTTCGGACAAGTTGCTGTGTAAACTCTTCCACTTTTATAACAGACCTTGCAATAAGGCCAACTTCATCTTTTCTTGTTCTGTAACCTTTACCAAATCCTATTGTGCTGAAATCTCCTTTTGCAACTTCTTCAAGCTTTTGTGCCATGTCAGGTATAGGCTTTAATGCCCTCTGTGTTACAACAAATATTAACAAGGCTACTGCTATTGCAGCGATTATATTTACAGCCCACATAAGATTTCTTATATAAGCTACCTCGCTTGCTATATCTTCAACATAACTTCCTGAGGCAATTATCCATCCCCATGAAGGATAATTTGTATAGGCAACAACTTTCTGTCTTGCAGAGGTTTCTCCTGGATTTTTCCATGGATAATAAATTACTCCTTCTTTTTTCTCAACAATTTCTTTTATAAACTCTCTTCCTTTAGCATCTTTTGAATCTATCATGTTTTTACCTTCTAAGGCAGGATGCACTATAAGTGTGCCTTTTCCATCAAGAACATACATATAACCAGTTTTTCCAACTTTAATGGAACGAATAAAATCTTTAAGATGTTTCATTGTTTTTGTTATATCAAATCCTATGAATAAAACTCCTACTACACTGCCGGATGCATCCTTAACAGGAACATATTTTGTCATGTAATCTTTTCCAAAAAGTGTTGCTTTACCAATATAGGTTTCACCTTTTAAAAGCAATTGATAGGCTGGATGATTTCTGTCAAGAGTTGTTCCAACTGCTCTTGTACCATCCTCTTTTTTAAGTGATGTAGCAATTCTTAAAAAATCATCGCCCTGTCTTTTAAATATTGTTGCAACTGAACCACCTGTAAGTGCTGTAAACTTGTCTGGAATTGAATTATCCGGCTTAATTGCAGCCGGACCCTGCGGGAGCATACTTTGAAAAATCTTCATGAACTTTTCAGCAGAATCCTTAGCAGCTTCATCAAAACAGGCAATCTGCTCCTTTACAAAATTTACCTCACGCTTCAGAGCATTAACATTGTAATTTTCAATTTTTGATTTTGTTTGTAAATAAATAACAAAAGCAACCGCAGAATAAACTATAAGAATTGATATCATTGAAAAAATAAATATTTTTTTACTCAATGAAAAAGAACCCATTAAATTTTGGATTTTCTTAAACATGCTCCCTCCCCTTTATTTCTTTTTTATTGCACAGTCTCATAATCTTATAATTTGGGATATTTTTCAAATTTGGACTATAATTATATATAACGGATATAAATATAACATGGATAAGAAAAAAAAGCAACAAAAATATCTTTGTGAACTGCCTTCAGTAAAAAAAATAAAAAAAAGTAAAATAATTAGATTTAAAAATGGAGCATGGCAGGGAATAAAAAGCCTTCCATATAAAGATAAAAAGGGAAACTGGATTTCTATTGAAAGATTTCCTTTAATAAAATCTGATTCAATTAAATTTGAGCTTAGATATTTTGAAATAGCCCCTGGTGGATGCTCCTCTCTTGAGTATCATAAACATTCCCATGTTGTTATATGTCTAAAGGGAAAAGGGAAAGTGCGTCTTGGTAAAAAAAATTACATTTTAAAATATCTTGATATACTCTACATAGCACCTAATGAGATACATCAGCTAATTAATCCTTTTAAGGAGCCTTTTGGATTCCTATGTATTGTTGATTCTCAGCGGGATAAACCTGTTGAAATTAATGAATAATATTCCTGTAAGCTGCTATAAAATTTTTTATTTCTTTGATAAAAATTTCAATATCAGATAAATTTTTCCTCAAAATTTTATACAGTTCCTCATCAAGCATTTTTACCGCAGCATTTTTTATATTTTTTGCCGCTACCGCATGGACAGGGATCGTTCCGTCCTATTTTTTTAGGTTTTTCAACTGGCCTATTCGCGCCATCTCCACCGCTTCTTTGAATCTTTTGTGTCTTTTGAACTTTAACTTGAGATTCCTCCCTTACCTGAATTTTAAACAGTCTTGTAAGAATGTCTGATATTATATTTCGTGACATCTCCTCAAAAAGTTCAAAAGCTTCTTTTTTATATTCTACAAGAGGATCCTTTTGAGCATATCCTCTAAGTCCAATCCCTTCTTTAATATGGTCTATTGCAAGAAGATGATCCTTCCACTTTGTATCAATAACATGAAGGAAAATCATCTTTTCCACATCACGCATCAATTGAGTTCCAACCTTTGACTCCTTTTGCTCATAGGCTTCCTTAAGTTTTTCATTGAGATACTGTTTTATTTCCTCTTTTGATTTATTGCTTAAATCAACATCAATATCGAATCTTACATTTATCTGCTCCTTAAGTTTCTCAATCCCTTCATCTTGCTCAGATAAATAAAAATCAACCAATTCATCAATTTCCATTTCAAGAAGTTCAAAAACTTTATCTTTCAATGATTCACTTTCAAGAACTTCTTTTCTGAAAGAATAAATCTCTTTTCTCTGACTGTTCATAACATCGTCATATTTAAGCAGATGTTTTCTTATATCAAAGTTGTGGGCTTCCACTCTTTTCTGAGCATTTTCAATTGCCTTTGAAACCATTTTGTTTTCTATTGGAGTGTCATCTTCAATTTTCAAAAAATGCATAAGATTCTGAAGTCTTTCTCCACCAAAAAGCCTCAGAAGTTCATCTTCAAGAGAAAGATAAAAACGGGAAGAACCAGGATCACCCTGTCTTCCTGCCCTACCTCTTAGCTGATTGTCAATTCTGCGGGATTCATGTCTTTCTGTACCAATTATATGAAGACCACCAAGTGAGACAACTTTTTCGTGCTCTTTTTCGCAAATTTCCTTGGCTTTTTTTAAAGCCTCTGTGAATTCTTCTTCAGTGTAGTTTTTTCCATTAAGCATTTCCCTCGCCAGAAATTCAGGATTTCCACCAAGAAGTATATCCGTTCCTCTGCCTGCCATGTTTGTTGCAATTGTTACAGCACCAATTCTTCCAGCCTGGGCAACAATTTCAGCTTCTTTATCATGATACTTGGCATTTAAAACATTGTGGGGAATTCCCTTTTTCTTAAGCATTCTACTGAGTAGTTCAGACTTTTCTATTGATGTTGTTCCAACCAGCACAGGTCTTCCTGTTTTATAACATTCTTCAATTTCTCTTACAACTGCTTCGTATTTTGCTTTTTCAGTTTTATAGACTGAATCTGGATAATCAATTCTTATCATAGGTTTATGGGTAGGAATTACGACAACTTCAAGATTGTATATCTCTGCAAACTCAGCTGCTTCTGTGTCGGCTGTTCCTGTCATTCCGGCAAGTTTTTTATACATTCTAAAGTAATTCTGAAAGGTTATTGTAGCAAGTGTTTGATTTTCCGCCTCTATTTTTAATCCTTCCTTTGCCTCAATAGCCTGATGAAGCCCATCAGACCAGCGTCTTCCTGGAAGAAGTCTTCCTGTAAATTCATCAACAATAATAACTTTTCCATCTTTTACAACATAGTCAACATCTTTTTTAAAAAAGTAATGAGCTCTTATAGCCTGATTAATATGATGCACTATCTGAATATTAGAAGGATCATAGAGATTGTCTATTCCAAGTAGTTTTTCCGATTTACGAGAACCCTGCTCTGTAAGAACCACTGTCTTTAGCTTTTCATCAAGTTTGAAGTCTTCATCAGGTTTCAGGTATTTGATAATTCTATTTACAGCGTAGTAAATATCCGTTGATTCTTCTGAAGGGCCTGAAATAATAAGAGGTGTTCTTGCTTCATCTATGAGAATACTGTCAACTTCATCAACAATTGCATAGTTAAGCTCTCTCTGACAGAGTTCATCAACATTGTAAACCATATTGTCTCTGAGATAGTCAAAACCGAATTCATTATTTGTTCCATAGGTAATGTCTGCAGCATAGGCTTGTTTTTTACTGCAAGGGCGAAGCCTGTCAAAGCGTTTATCAGCAACTCTGTAAGTGGGATCATAAACAAATGAGGCATCAGGCTGAATTACACCAACACTAAGCCCTAAAAAATTATAAATTGGCCCCATCCACTGAACATCTCTTCTTGCAAGATAATCATTAACTGTCACAACATGAACACCTTTGCCTTCCAGCGCATTTAAATATGCAGCCAGAGTTGCAACAAGGGTTTTACCTTCTCCTGTTTTCATTTCTGCAATTTTGCCCTCGTGAAGCACAATTCCACCCACAAGCTGAACATCAAAATGGCGCATTCCAAGAGTTCTTTTTGCAACTTCCCTGACTACTGCAAAGGCTTCTCTTAAGAGATCATCAAGGGATTCACCTTTTGAAAGTCTTTCTTTAAATTCTTCAGTTTTAGCTTTTAATGCTTCATCGGAAAGCTTGGAAATTTCAGGCTCAATTGCATTGATTTCCTCAACGATTTTGAAATATCTTTTAAGTTCTCTTTCATTCTTTGTTCCAAAAATTTTTTCCAGAATTTTTACCATAAATGTATCTTAAAATACCGTAACTCATTAATTCAAGAAAAACCTTCCAATATGGTATGATAAAACTATGTTAAATCCAGATTTTTTAAAAACAGTAAGTTTTAATTGCGATGTGTCAGATGCCAATTACTGGGGTTATTTTTCAATCTGCACACTACTACTTCGTCTTAGAGAGCTTTTCAAAATTGAAAGAGGACTTGAACCATGGGATAGGATAAGCAATGATGAGATACTTCCGTGGATTGAAAGAAAAGAAGCAGTCTGGAAAAAGCTTGAAAATGCCTCTTTAATTCCAGTTCAAATTAATGGTAAATTTTATTCACCCTTCGATATTGAAGAAATAAACAGCATTATTGTAAACAATGGCTTTGTTTACGGAGCTGGTTTTGCCTTATTTATGAAACCGAGCTTTTTTATTGGCTTAATTCACAGATTTGAAAAAGTTGAGGGGTATGATGTTTATTTCATTGAAAAAGAAATTGTAAGAGATATCTTTTCCTCGCCAGGGATGAGTGTTGGTCATACAGTTTTCATAAGATTAACAGATATAAAATACAGGTTATGGGAAAATTTGCAGAGCTGGAGGGGGAAAAACAGTCATGAATTTCTCTTAAAATCTGGAATTTTCCATGAATATCAAATTTCTTCTAAGGAATTTCAAAAGATTATTGATACATATTCAAAAATAGTCCTTTATCACGAAATAGCAGAACAGGAATTGAATTCCTCTTGCTGGAATGAAATGATAAAAAAATGTGATAATTCAAAAACAGAACATATCTTAAGAGGAATTTTAGACTTTGTTGCTGATTTCTCAGAAAAAGGACCTGTGCATAAAGCCTCTCTTGAAAGAAATAAAGAGCTTCTCAGTTTATACATACTTACGCAAGGTGCTTATCAAAAGAAGATACTTAACAATGTTTTTTTGCAGATACAACAAGCACTCATCTCAGAGGACTGGCAGAAAATTGAAGAAATAAGAAATATAGAGTTTAACAGATGGAAGAATAATCATAAACAAATACTGGAAATTTTTAAATTGCAAGGCTTTGATGGAGTTAAAACTCTAACTGATAAAATATTTGAAGGAGGAATAAATTGAAAGAATTTATTGAAACAATTGAAAAACTATCAAAAAAAATCCAAAGACAGATAAATCTAATGGAAGTCTGTGGAACTCATACAGTATCAATATTCAGACATGGCATAAGAAGTTTGATCCCTTCAAATATAAAACTGCTGAGTGGTCCTGGATGTCCTGTTTGCGTAACTCCAATACAAGACATTGACAGAATGCTTTACATCGCAAAACAGCCCAATGTGATTCTTACAACCTTTGGAGATATGATGAGGGTGCCGGGAAGCGATGGCTCTCTTTATAAAGCAAAAGCTGAAGGAGCTGATGTTCGAATGGTTTACTCCCCATTGGATGCATTAAAAATTGCTCAGGAAAATAAAGATAAAAAAATAGTATTTTTTGCAGTAGGATTTGAAACAACCTCACCTCTTATAGCAGCTACAGTTGCCGTTGCAGAAGACAAAAAAATTGACAATTTTTACATTTATTCAGTTCATAAATTAGTTCCACCAGCACTTGAAGTTCTGGTAAATACAAAGGAACTCAAACTTGATGGGTTTATTCTCCCGGGTCATGTAAGCACAATAATTGGGAGTAAACCATATGAATTTATTGTATCAAAATACAAAAAAGCTTGCGTAATCACAGGATTTGATGCCGATGATATTTTGCAGGCAATAACTATGTTACTGAAACAAATTTTAGAAGATGACCCAAGAATAGAGATACAGTATAAAGATGCTGTAAAACCGGAAGGTAATCCAAAGGCAATTGAATTTATAAACATGTATTTTGAACCATTTGATAGCAACTGGCGAGGCATTGGAGTAATTCCTAAGAGTGGTCTTAAACTTAAGAAAGAGTATTCACATAGAGATGCTGAAAAAGTTTTTGATATTCCTCCAATCAACTCAAAGGAACCAAAAGGATGTCAATGTGGAGCTGTCCTGAGAGGAGTTAAACTCCCACCTGAATGTCCTTTATTTGGAAAAATCTGCACTCCTCAGAATCCTGTTGGAGCATGCATGGTCAGCTCAGAAGGAAGCTGTGCAGCCTATTATAAATATGGAGGAAATTAATCTACATTAACAATTTTGTATGAATGAATTATCTTTGCCGAATGCTCTAAAGTTGCCTTAACAGAGCAGTATTTTTCCATGCTCAGTTGAACAGCTCTTTTTACAGCCTCTTCTGAAAGATTTTTCCCTTTAATGATAAATTCAATTTCTATTTCAGTAAATCTTTTTGGATATTCTTCAGCCTGCTTCCCTTGAATATTTATCTCTATATCTCTTACATCCTGCTTTTTCTTTGCAAGAATTGAAGCAATATCCATGCCACTGCATCCTCCCAATCCAACAAGCAATAGCTCCATTGGACGCATCCCTGTATTTTCACCACCATAATCTGGACTTCCATCCATAACAATAGCATGACCTGTGCCAGATTGTCCTACAAACTGTAATCCCCCTGCCCATTTTACCTTTGCCTTAAGCATAAAATCCTCCTTGATGAATTTTTTTAATTTTACCATTAAAATAATTTTTAATGCATAGAGTTTTTCTTTCTATAGGCTCAAATATCGGTGAAAAGGAAAAAAACTGTCTTCAGGCTATTGCCATTCTTGAACAGTCAGGGTTGATTATTAATAAAAAATCTTCCATTTATATTACAAAACCTTGGGGATTTAAAAATCAGCCAGATTTTGCAAACATGGCTGTTGAAGCATTTACTGATTTTGATCCTCGGGAACTTCTTCAATTAATTAAAAAAATTGAAAAACAAATGGGACGTAAGAGCACAATAAAATATGGTCCAAGAATCATAGACATAGACATCATTTTTTACGATAATCTTATCTATGAAAGTGAAAACCTGAATATTCCTCATCCATTGATGCATAAAAGATACTTTGTCTTAAAACCACTGGTAGAAATAGCTCCGGATTTTGTTCATCCTGTTTTGGGTTTAACAATAAAAGAGCTGTTTGACAATCTTTAATAATTCTATTTTAAATTTTAATGGCTTTTTTCTTGACATTTTGCTGTTGAAATTGTCAAAATTTTACAATTTTAAAAAAATTTTAAGGAGGGGAAAACTATGAGTGATATTTATGTCATCGGCCATAAGGCACCAGACACAGACACAGTGTGTTCAGCGATTGTTTATGCAGGGATTAAAGGTTACAAGCCAGCAACAGCAGGACCAATTAATGAAGAAACAGAGTTTGCATTAAAACAATTTGGAGTTGCTGCACCTGAAATTTTAGAAAATGCCTCTGGTAAAACACTTGTATTAGTGGATCATAATGAGCCTGGTCAGAGGGTTGATGGAGCAGAAAAAATACTTGCAATCATTGACCATCACAAGATGAATTTTAATTATCCTGATCCAATCTTTATTCATGTTGAGCCTGTTGGAAGCACAGCAACAGTTATTGCAAAAATGTTTCCCAATGAAGTAAAAGCAAACAAAACATATGCTGGATTGCTTCTAAGTGCAATTCTCTCTGATACAGTTATCTTCAAATCTCCAACAACTACTGAAGAAGACAAAAAAATAGCTCAGGAGCTTGCCCAAGTAGCAGGAGTTTCAGACATTACAAAATTTGGAGTTGATCTCAAAAAGGCAAAGGCAAGCATTAAAGGGAAACCAGTTGCTGATGTTGTTCATGTTGACTTCAAAGATTATGACTTTAAGGGTAAAAAAGTTGGCATTGGTCAGACAGAAGTTGTTGATATTGAAGAAGTTTATGAGCGCAAGGATGAATTTGTTAAGTATCTTAATGAGCTTAAAAACAGCAAAGGCTATGACATGGTAATATTTATGGCAACTGACATTATAAAAGAAGGAACAGAACTTTATTATGTTGGCAATTCTGCAATAATTGAAAAAGCCTTTAATGTTAAAGTAAGCGGTCCTTCTGTATGGCTCCCCGGTGTAATGTCCCGTAAAAAACAGGTAGCACCACCTGTTGAAAAGGTTTATCTGGAAGGTTAAAATAAAAGAGGGGGTTAATCCCCCTCTTTATGATTGGAAAAATAAAGAATCAAAAAATTCTTCAGGTTGTTGAAAATCTTCAAAGTTGCCTTCAGGGTAAAGAAAAGGCGATCATTCTTTCTTTAATTGCCATATTTTCAAAAGGGCATCTTCTTATAGAGGATTTTCCAGGACTTGGTAAAACCTCTTTGGCTATCGCTCTGTCAAAAGCTTTAAATTTAAGCTTTGGCAGAATTCAATGCACAAATGATCTTCTTCCAACAGACATTACAGGGCTTTCAATTTACAGTAAGAATACTTCTGATTTTGAGTTCAAACCCGGTCCAATTTTTAATAACATTGTTTTGGTAGACGAAATAAACAGGGCAACACCAAAAACTCAGTCTGCTCTTCTTGAAGCAATGGCAGAAGAACAGGTTACAGTTGATGGAAAAACCTTTAAACTTCCAAAGCCATTTTTTGTAATCGCAACCCAGAATCCAATTGAAATTTATGGAACATTTCCTCTGCCTGAAAGCCAGCTTGACAGATTTATGATGAAAATAAGCATTGGTTATCCAGACAGGGAATCAGAAAAGCAAATTCTTAAAGAAGGAAGTTCAAGAGAAAATTTATATAAACTTAGTCCTGCCATTGAAAAAGAAGAAATAATAAAAATTCAGAATGAAATAAAGCAGATTTATATCTCTGAAAAAATCATTAACTGGATTATTGATTTTGCTCACGCTACAAGACAGGATAGCCGAATTCTTTTAGGCATTTCTACAAGAGCTGCTCTGGCAATTACTGTTACTGCAAAAGCCTATGCATATTTTAGTGGAAGAGACTATGTAATTCCCGAAGATGTAAAAGAAATGATTCCCTTTGTGGTGCCTCATCGCGTTATACTTAGAGAAGAGGAAACATCAAAACAAGAGGTGATATCATCAATCTTGCAAAATATTTCAACTCCACCGTAAAAATTACAAATACTGGCTGGATATATATTGCAATCACTCTTTTAATAGGCTTTGGAGCAGTGAATACAGGAAACAATCTATTGTTTTTGATAGTTTCTTTTCTCTTGAGTATTATGGCTTTGAGTGGTATTGTTTCCTTTTTTAATCAAAAAAATATTGAACTTTCCATATTGCTTCCAAAGGATATCTTTGCCTTAAGACCTGCAAGTTTCAGAATAAGAGCAAAAAATAAATATTTTTTCGGACTTTTTCTTTTAAGAATCAAAGTTTTTAATGAGGAAGCAGTTATTTCTTACCTGAAAGGAGAAAAAATTTTTATTGTAAATTTAACATTTCCTGAAAGAGGCAAACATACTATCAATGAAATAATAATTTCATCATACTTTCCCTTTTATTTCTTTAGAAGAACAAGAGCTCTTCCAGTAAACCTTGAATTTACAGTATTTCCCTATCCTTTAAAATGTGATATATCCTTTTTGATTGCAGAAGGAAAAGCAAAGATAGATTCAACTATTTCCAAAGGAAAATCATATGAAGGTGAAGTCACTGGAGTGAGAGCTTACAGTCATGGAGATCCCCTAAAATACATCCACTGGAAAGCAACTGCTAAAACATCTTCTCTTAAAACAAAAGAGTTTTCACCTCCTGCAGGAAACCCTGTAGTTGTTAATTTAAGCGATTTTTCAGGTAACCTTGAAGAAAAAATCAGTAAAACAACCTATGCTTTAATTGAGCTTACAAAGATGGGAAATCCTATAGGATTAAAGCTTGACAATGAATTTTATCCTCCAGAAACAGGACATTCTCACTTAAGGAAAATGCTTTATGCTCTTGCAGTTTATAAATCAAAGTAAAGCTCAGAATATAATTTTTATGCTCAGTATCACAATTGCACTGATACCTTTTACAGCTATCTTCTCATACATTTCTACTTATGTGAATTTTATATTTCTCTTGATAGTTATTGTTTCTATATTTTTACATATAAAAAAAATTTTTTTACCTGTATGGCTACTTAATTTCATATCCATTGGCTTAATTATTATGCCCTTTTTAAGTTTTTCATTAGAGGATATTCTTTTGCCATCAATAGAGGCTTTGACGCTCATTCTTTCAATAAGATTTCTTAGCAAAAAAAGCTCAAGAGAGTATTTACAGATTTACCTTCTTTCCCTGCTTTTACTTGGAAGTTCTTCACTTTTTAATATTTCATGGATATTTCTCATAAGAGTTCTTCTGATGCTTGTCTTCACAATTTTTGCCATCTTGCTTCTTACATACATGAAGGAAGTTAAGGAAGATTTTATAAATTTTGAGAAATTTATAAATCTTTTTAAAGTTGCCATCTTTATCTCCGTTGTCTCAGTTCCTTTAAGTGCATTATTTTTTATTATTCTGCCAAGGACGCCTGTTCCCCTTATGGATATAGGTTTTAGCAAAACAAAAACAGGATTTTCTTCCACTGTAAATCTTGGTTCTGTAAGTGATATAGAAGAAGACAAAACAATCATAATGAGAGTAAAGATGGAAAGATTATCTCAGGAACTTTACTGGAGAGTAATTACATTTGATAACTTTGATGGTAAAAGATGGCATAAAAGAGTTTCTGAGAAAGATAGTGCTACCATTTATGGAGAAAAAATAAACTATAGTGTAACTTTAGAACCACTCACAGAACAGTATCTTCCAGTGCTGGATTATCCATTAAAGATTTACATGCCAGATGCTGCTCTTGAGTATCCAGGAATTTACAGAATGAAATTTTCACCTGAGAAAACAATAAAGTACTCTGCCACATCTTTTGTAAATTATCATTTAAAAGAAGCTTCTGTTTCATCTGCTTATCTTGAAATTCCTGAGATTGTCTCAGAAAAAATTATAAATCTCACACAAAAAATTACATCGCAGGCATTAAGCAAAAAAGAAATAGCAGAAAGCATATTAAAATATTTAACTAATTATCAATACACTTTGAAGGATCTTCCAACAGGTGACAATCCTGTTGAAGATTTTTTATTCAACAAGAAAAAAGGAAACTGCGAATACTTTGCAACAGCTATGGCGTTAATGCTCAGAATTAAAGGTATTCCATCAAGAGTTGTGGGAGGATTTAAAGGAGGAACTTATAATGAATTTGGAGGATATTACATAGTAAGAGCCTCTGATGCTCATTTATGGGTTGAGGCATGGATTGATGGACAGTGGCATAGATTTGATCCATCAGGGAAAATGTATAGAACTCATGAGTCTGTTATTTTCCATCTAATTGATTATCTCTGGAACAATATTGTTCTTGATTATGATATAAAGGCTCAGTTTAAATTAGCAAAATCCATAAAGATTCCAAAGATTAAAATTACCAGAGAAATTCTTTTAATTATACTGGCTACAGGTATTTTTTATGGCTTTCTTAAAATCTATCAATATTTCAACAAAAAAAGAGACCTGTTAAACAGATTTTTTAGTATAATGGAAAAAAAGGGATTTGAAAGAAAAAAATATGAAGGATTGGAAGAGTTTGTTTCTAAAATAGATAATTCTGAAATAAAATTGAAAGCGGAAAAATTTGTCAAAGAATACGAAAAAATATATTTTAAAGATAGAGAAATTTCAAAAGAAGAACATAAAAAACTTAAAGCATTACTTGAAGAATTAAATGAAACTCGTAAGAACTGAAGAAATAAACATAGAAGAAGTTCTTAAAATTCTTGACAATAATGGGATAATAATCTATCCCACTGAAACTCTTTACGGAATAGGAGCAAAATATAACAGCAAAAGAAATCTAAAAAAAATTTTTGAAATCAAGAAAAGACCAGAAGAAAAAAGCTTTCCATTGATTGTAAATTTAAAACATCTTGAGATGGTTGCTGAATTTATACCCTCTGTAGCACAAAAGCTTATTGAAAAGTTCTGGCCTGGTCCTTTGACCCTGCTTTTACCTGCAATAAAAAATCTACCTGAAGAAATAACAAAAGATGGAAAAATAGCAGTCAGAATGCCAGGAGAGTCTTTTGCATTAAAATTAATTCAACAATCTCCATTCCCTATTACAGCAACTTCGGCAAATATTTCAGGTTTTCCTCCAGCAGACAGCATTGAAACTGTAATTGAGTATTTCAAAGAAGCACCTATTGATCTTATCATTGATGGAGGGAAACTCCCTGGAATACCTTCAACAATTGTAGATACAACAGTTGAGCCTCCCGTAGTAATAAGAAAAGGTGCTGTGGAGCTATCTTTTCACTGATAAAACTTCGCTGATCTGTGATATTTTATTGATAATATCTGAAAGATGTGCTCTGTCTTTTACTTCAATAGTAAAATCAATTAGTGCTCTTTTGTCAGATGTGGAGTTAGCTTTTACCTGAGTTATATTAACCTGATTTGTCGACAAAAGCCCTGTAAGTGTGGCAAGAATACCTGGTTTATCAACGCATTCTATGCTAATTTTTGTTTGAACTTTTGAACTGTCATCAGCTGTCCAGAATACCTCTATTAATCTATCAGGCTCCATATGCTTAACATTTATGCAATCTTTTCTGTGAACTGAAATGCCCTTTCCTCTTGTAATAAAGCCTATTATTTCATCTCCTGGTACAGGCATGCAACACTTTGCTATGTGATATAAGACTTCATCTACTCCTTTAAGAGAAATAAACTGTTTATGGTCTTTTCTATTACTGGTTTTTTTTGCAATAACAAATTCTTCCTGTGGAATCTCAGGAGACAATCTATTTACAACCTGATGAACAGATATTTTTCCGTGTCCTATAAGAAGATACAAATCTTCCACAGACTGAACAGAAAAATCCTGCAGCACTTTTTCAATTTTTTCATTTTTAAGGATCGCTGTTTGAATTCCCTGTTTACGCAACTCTGCTTCAAGTAACTGCTTGCCTATGTCAATTCCCTGTTGTCTTTCTTCCTGTCTGAGAAAATACTTTATTCTGTTTTTTGCTCTCTGAGTAACAACAAATTGTAACCAGTCTTTTCTTGGTTTTTGATGGGGGCTTGTTATTATTTCAACCACATCACCACTTTGAAGTTGATAATTAAGTGGAACTATTCTCCCATTAACCTTAGCGCCTGCACATTTAGCTCCTACTTCAGAATGTATTGCATAGGCAAAATCTACTGGTGTTGAACCAACTGGAAGTTCTTTCACATCTCCTTTTGGTGTGAAAACATAGATTGTATCAGGCACAACCTCAGCTTTTACTGCATCAAGAAGTTCTTTTGGATCAGATATCTCTTTAATTAAATCCCTGAGCCATGAGACAAGCTTTGCTTCTCTTTCAGTTAAATCCTTTCTTTCTTTATACCTCCAGTGAGCAGCGATACCCTCTTCAGCAATTATATCCATCTCCTCTGTTCTAATCTGAAATTCCACTCTTTCTCCACCTGGCCCTATAACAGTTGTATGAAGGGACTGATAATAATTTGATTTTGGAAGACTTATAAAATCTTTAAATCGTCCTGGTATCAGTGTCCACAGGGAATGAATAATACCTAAAATATCATAACAATGAGGCACTGTATCAGTAATAATCCTTATTCCTATGACATCATAAACCTGCTCAAAAGAGATTTTTTGTTTAATCATTTTCTGATATATTCCAAAGTAGTGTTTTACTCTTCCATATATCTTAAAGGGAATATTCATTGCTTTAATTTTCTCTGAAAGAATTTTTATAACATTGTCAATATATGCTTGCTGATCTTCCTTTCTTTTTGCTACTTTTTTAACAAGGTCCTCATATTTCTCAGGATAAAGAACCTTAAAAGAAAGATCTTCAAATTCAGTGCGCATCCATCCAATTCCAAGTCTGTTTGCAAGGGGAGCATATATCTCAAGGGTTTCCTTTGCTATTCTTTTCTGTTTTTCTACAGGAAGAAACTCAATTGTTCTCATATTATGCAATCGATCAGCAAATTTTATTAAAATAACTCTTATATCCTTTGACATAGCAAGGAACATCTTCCTGAAACTTTCTGCTTGAGCCTCCTCTACAGTAGAAAACTGAAGTTTACTTAACTTTGTAACAGCATCTACTAAAAAAGCAACATCAGGATTAAAAATTTCTTTTATATCATCAATTGTCATTTCAGCATCCTCAACAGTATCATGAAGAAGTCCTGCAGCAATTGTGGTTGAGTCAAGTTTCATATCAGCAAGTATATCTGCCACAGCCAGAGGATGGTATATGTAAGGAATTCCTTCTTTTCTTATCTGAGCACAATGAGCTTCTCGTGAAAAAATATAAGCCTTTTTAATAAGCTCAATATTTGCATGAGGTCTATACTGTAAAACCTTTTTAATTACATCATCTATTGTAAGCATATTTTCTTAACCTCTTATTTTAGTTTAATATATTTAACATGGATAAGCTACTTATTTTTGGTGGAATGCCATTAAAAGGAACAGTTACAATAAGTGGAGCAAAAAATGCTGCCCTTCCAATCATGGCATCTACCCTTCTTGCTCAAGGAGTGCATAATCTAAAAAAAATTCCAAGACTAAAGGATGTTTTAACAATGACAGAACTTATAAAAACAATGGGAGGAACAGTTGAATTTAATGAGATTTGTAAAATAGACACAACGGGAATAAATAAGTTTGAAGCCTCTTATGATTTGGTCAAAACAATGCGAGCATCAATCCTTGTGCTTGGACCTCTTGTAGCAAGATTTGGTAGAGCAAAAGTCTCTTTGCCAGGGGGATGTGCAATTGGAGCAAGACCTGTAAATCTTCATTTAGCAGGGTTGGAAAAAATGGGAGCTAAGATATCCCTTGAAGAAGGTTACATAATTGCCAAAGCATCAAGACTTAAAGGAGCAAAAATATATTTTGACATTCCAACAGTAACTGGAACAGAAAATCTCATGATGGCTGCAACACTGGCAAAGGGCATTACAGTTCTTGAAAATGCTGCAAAAGAGCCAGAAATTGTTGACCTTGCAAACTATTTAATACTCATGGGAGCTAAAATACAAGGTGCTGGAACAAGCATTATCCAAATAGAAGGAGTAAACGAACTTAAACCTCCTCATGAATACGAAATTATTCCTGACAGAATAGAAACAGGCACATTTATTGCAATTGCTGGAGCCTGTGGGGCAGATATAACACTTAAAGGATGTAGAATTGACCACATTGATGCTATAATGGTGAAAATGAAAGATGCTGGAGTAAGTTTTAAACAAACAAAAGATGGCTTGAGAGTAATTGGACCGAAAAGAGCTCAGGCTGTTGACGTAAAAACAATGCCTTATCCAGGATTTCCCACTGATATGCAGGCACAGTTTATGGCAATGATGACTATTGCTAATGGAACAAGCATAATAAAAGAAACGATCTTTGAAAACAGATTCATGCATGTGGCAGAGCTGAGAAGAATGGGAGCAGATATAACAGTAGAAGGTAATACTGCTACAGTTCGTGGAGTAAAAAAACTCAAAGGTGCTCCTGTAATGGCAACTGACTTAAGAGCATCAGCTTCACTTGTGATAGCAGGGTTAATTGCTGAAGGAGAAACAATTATTGACAGAATTTACCATCTTGACAGGGGTTATGAAGAACTTGATAAAAAGCTCATTCAACTTGGTGCAGAGATAAAAAGAATAAAATAGACTTGACAAATTATTTCCTGTCAAATTAAATAATCAGAATAAAAACTTTTTCAAATGGAGGGAAAATGACCTTAGAAAATTACAAATTTCACAAAGAGCATACCTGGGTGAAACTATCAGGTAGAAGTAAAAAAGTAAAAGTTGGAATCACTGATTATGCACAGGAATCTCTTGGAGATATTATTTACATTGAGCTTCCAGAGGTTGATACCCATATTGAAGCAGGTACTGAAATGGCAGAGATTGAGTCAACAAAAACATCTTCTCCTGTAATAGCTCCAGTAAACGGCACAGTAGTTGAAGTAAATGAAGAATTAATTGACCATCCAGAAATTATTAACGAAGACCCTTATGGAAAAGGCTGGATTGCTGTTATTGAAATGGATAATCCTCAGGAATTGGAAGAGTTAATGGATTATGAAGAGTATGAAAGTTATCTTGAAGAAGAAAGATAATGAAAGCCACTGTAATCGGAGGAGGTCCTGCTGGTTATGTCTCTGCCCTTGTTATGAGAAGACTGGGGGCAGAGGTATTTCTTATTGAAAAAGAAGAAATTGGTGGAACTTGCCTTAATAGAGGATGCATTCCTACAAAAACAATAATTCATAATCTTAAACATGCTTGTTCCTCAATTGACTTAGAGATTTTAATGGAAAAAAAAGACAAAATTGTGGATACTCAAAAAAAAGGACTTATGATGCTGCTGAAGCAAACAGGAGTAAAAATTGTTCAATCAGAGGCAGAATTAGTTAATCCTAAAACAGTGTTTTTAAAAAACACGCAAGAAACAATTCAGGCAGACAAAATAATCATTGCTACAGGATCAAGGCCTCGAGAACTTCCAATGCTTAATTTTGATGGAGAAAAAATACTCTCAAGTGATGATCTATGGATGCTTAAAAAAATACCTAAATCAATTACAATAATTGGTGCAGGAGCCATAGGATGTGAATTTGCATGGATATTTTACCTTCTTGGAAGCAAGGTAACTCTTGTAGAGCTAATGCCAAGAGTCCTACCAATGGAAGATGAAGATGTCTCCAAGGAAGTAGAAAAGCTCTTTAAAAAAAGAAAAATAGAGTTTTACACTGCAGTAAAAATTGAAGATTTAAAAAAGATGGATAATTCAGTTCAGATAACCCTCTCAAATGGAAAAATTGTTACATCAGAGATTGTTCTTGTCTCTGTTGGAAGAGCTTTTAATACTGAGTGCATTAAAACTTCTGAAATCAAGATTGGCAGTAAAAAAGAGATTGTTGTAAATGAAAGAATGCAAAGCAATGTTGAAAACATCTTTGCAGCTGGTGATGTTACAGGACAGTGGTTACTTGCACATGTAGCCTACAGAGAAGCAGAAGTAGCTGCAAAAAATGCTATGGAATACAATGAAAAAATGGACTACAGCGTCATTCCTTCAACAATTTTTACAGTTTCAGAAGTTGGTTCAGTGGGATTAAAGGAAAAAGAAGCAACAGAAAAAGGAATCAATATTAAAAAAGGAATTTTCCCATTCAGAGCCTCTGGTAAAGCTCATATTATTGAAGAAATTGATGGATTTGTAAAGGTAATTGCAGATAGGGATTCTGACACTATTGTTGGAGCTCACATTGTAGGAGCAGATGCTTCTGAACTTATTCATGAACTTGCAGTTGCTGTAAAACTTAAAGCAAAAGCAAAACAGTTAAAGGATTTAATTCATTCACACCCTACTCTTTCTGAATGCGTTGGTGAGGCACTGAAAGACCTTTTTGATGAGGCAATTCACAAAATAAAATGATTGATATCCTCAAAGTTTCTTTTATTTTTCTTTTTATTCTCTTTTTGCTCAGAAAGAAAATAAGTATTGGATATGCTCTATTAGCTGGTTCTTTGATATTTTTAATTTTTTATTCCTTTGACTTTAAAAGTTTACCATACAAACTTATCAAAAGTTTTACTTCTTCTACTTCCATAAACCTTTTTCTCTCACTTACTCTTATAAAATCCTTTGAGTATGCTTTAAGACAAACAGGATTAATGCAAAAAATGACAGAAGCATCTCAAACTCTGCTTACAAATAAAAAACTTTCAATACTTTCAATGCCTCTTATAATTGGAATGTTACCATCCCTTGGAGGTGCTTATCTTTCAGCACCGATGGTTGATTCAGCCACCAAAAATCTTGAGATGTCAAAGGAAGAAAAAGCATTCATAAACTACTGGTATAGACATCCATGGGAGCTTGTTCTACCTCTCTATCCTGGAGTGGTTCTTGCATCAGCTATTTCAGGAATTTCCTTAAGAAAACTCATACTGTTAAATCTTCCAGCTGCTTTAATTCTCTTTATTTCAGGTTTCTTCTTAAGCATGCATGGAGTAAAGAATGAAAAAAAAGCAAGTAAAAACGTTTCTCTTAAAATTTTATCAAGCTTTACACCAATAGTTCTGGTTCTTCTGCCTGTAATAATTTTCAAAATTGACCTTTTCATTGCTCTTATAGCAAACATTTTGATAGTATGCCTTTATCATAAAAAAACAATTAAAAAAACTCTATCAATCATAAAATATGGCTTTACCTATGATGTTTTCCTGCTTGTTGCTGGAGTAATTATTTTTAAAGAGATGCTTCAAGCCTCAGGTGCTGTAGATGGAATAGCTAAAGCAATAACCCAATCTGGAATTCCCTACCTGGTTGTTTTTATAACACTTCCTTTACTCATCGGACTTATTACAGGAATAAGCATAGGATTTGTTGGAAGCACATTTCCTTTGCTTACGCATCTAAAAGAAACATTACCCTATGAAATCTCCATTGCCTTTGTGTCAGGATATGTAGGAGTACTTCTGTCTCCTCTTCATCTTTGTTTGATTCTTACAAGAGAATACTTTAAAGCAGATATGATAGGAATTTACAGAAAAATCATTTCTGGTTGCATTGTAATATTTTTTGCTGCATTGATTGAATTTGTTGTTTTGAGATATTATAGTTAAACTCTATTTATAAAGGAGGCTTTAAGATGGGAGAAATTATTGACATAGTGGCAAGAGAAGTTCTTGATTCAAGAGGTAATCCAACAGTGCAGGTAGATGTTTATCTTGACAGTGCAGTTATAGCAACGGCAACTGTTCCATCTGGAGCATCTACTGGAACAAGAGAAGCTCTTGAGTTAAGAGATGGGGATAAAAAAAGATATTTTGGTAAAGGAGTTCAAAAAGCAGTTGAAAATATAATAAACGAAATAGCTCCAAATATCATTGGAATGGAATCCCTTGATCAGGAAGGAATTGATAAATTTTTGATAGAGCTTGATGGAACAGAAAACAAAAGCAGACTCGGTGCAAATGCTATTTTAGCAGTATCAATGGCTGTTTGCAAAGCTTCTGCTGAAGAAGTGGGACTGCCTCTTTATAGATATATTGGTGGCACGAATGCAAAAGTTTTACCAGTTCCTATGATGAATATAATAAATGGAGGAGTTCATGCAGACAACAATCTTGATATTCAGGAGTTTATGATTGTTCCTGCTGGTTTTACAAAGTTTTCTCAAGCTCTGAGAGCAGGAGTTGAAGTTTTCCATACTCTGAAATCGTTACTAAAAAAGAAAGGACTCAGCACAGCAGTTGGTGATGAAGGAGGATTTGCTCCGATGCTTAGCAGTAATGAAGAAGCAATTAAACTAATTCAGCAAGCAATAAAAGAAGCTGGATATGAACCTGGAAAAGAAATTTATATAGCCCTGGACGTAGCAGCTTCAGAACTCTTCAGTGATGGATTTTACACAGTTGAAGGTAAAAAACTCAATTCAAAAGATATGGTTGACTACTATGAATCTCTCATTGATAAATATCCAATAATTTCAATAGAAGACGGAATGAGCGAGGCTGATTGGGACGGATGGGAGCTTTTAAGTCAGAGACTTAAAAACAGAGTTCAACTTGTTGCAGACGATTTAGTAGTTACAAATCCAAAAATAATCAGGGAGGCGATAAATAGAGGAATTGCCAACTCAATTCTGATTAAACTCAATCAGATTGGAACAGTATCTGAAACTCTACAGGCAATTGAACTTACAAAAATCAATAAATACACTGCTGTTGTATCTCATCGTTCTGGTGAAACAGAAGATACAACAATAGCAGACCTTTCAGTTGCCTGCAATACTGGTTTTATAAAAACAGGATCCCTTTCAAGAGGAGAAAGGATTGCAAAATACAACAGACTTTTACAAATAGAGGAGGAACTTGGTGATGTAACTCAATTTAAGGGCCTTTCAGTTTTTTATAATCTGGGTCTTTAAATGAAAAGGCATTCTCTCAAGGAACAACTTTTAAAAGAAAAAAAAAGAAATGAAAGAGTGTTTTTATTTTTGTTTCTTCTGATTACTCTGTTTCTTGCTTATAGTTTTTTATTTGGAGATATGGGTTATTTAAAGTACCTTGAGTTGAAAAAAAATGAACAAAAACTTATTAAAGAAATTACCCAGATTTCAATGGAAAATAACACCCTAAAAAATGAGATAGAACTATTAAAAAAAGACCCTTCTTACATGGAAAAATATGCCAGAGAAAAATTCGGAGTTGTTAAACCAGGAGAAATGGTTTTCCAATTTCAAAAAGAAGAAAAATGAGCATTAGTTTAGCAATTCTATGGCATATGCATCAACCCTACTACCATGATACACTGAAAAATAAATTTATGCTTCCATGGGTAAGGCTTCATGCAACAAAAGACTATCTTGATATGCTTCTTATTTTAAAAAATTTTCCTCAGGTGAAAGTATCTTTTAATCTTGTTCCTTCTCTTTTAAAGCAACTTAAAGAGTATGAAGCAGGAATTACTGATATTTTTTTTGAATACTCGCTTATTCCTGCAGAAGAACTTAATGAAGAACAAAAAGCCTTTATTATTGAAAACTTTTTTCTCGCAAACTGGAAAACAATGGTTGAGCCCTTTCCAAGATACAAAGAATTACTTGAAAAAAGAGGAAAAATTTATGGAGATCCATTAAAACTTTCAAAAAAATTTACATCTCAGGAACTTAGAGATCTTCAAACTCTTTTTAATCTTGTCTGGATAGATCCTTTGCATAGACAGCAAGATTTGTTTTTAAAAGAATTACAGAAAAAGGGAGCTAATTTCTCAGAAGAAGAAAAAAAACTTCTTCTTGAAAAACATCTTGAACTTATAAAACAAATTATTCCTGCCTATAAAGAAATGGCTCTTTCAGGACAGATTGAGCTGACAGTTTCTCCTTTTTATCATCCTATACTTCCTCTTATTTATGATAATTATAAAGCAAAGGAATGTATGCCTCTGGTCAAACTTCCTCAATACAATTTTCAAGCCCCAGAAGACGCAGAAGCCCAAATAAATAAAGCTGTTGTTTATTTTGAAGAACTCTTTGGTTTTAAACCTCAGGGAATGTGGCCATCTGAAGGCGCTGTAAGTGAGGAAATCATAAGACTAATTTCAAAGGCAGGAATTAAATGGACAGCAACAGATGAAGAAATTCTGGCTAAATCAATAAATGAAAATTTAAGAACTGGCGATAAATTGATAAATCCCTCAATTTTATATCAACCCTATGAGTTTGAGGAAGTAAAAATTTTTTTCAGAGATAGGGTACTTTCAGATTTGATAGGATTTGTCTATTCAAACTGGGAACCTCAAAAAGCAGTAAATGATTTTTTAAAAAGAATTCGTAATTCAACAAACTCTGGAGTAGTTTCTGTTATTCTTGATGGAGAAAATGCATGGGAGTATTATGAAAATGATGGAGAAGAATTTCTTAAAAAATTGTATGAAAGTCTGCAAAAAAGCAAAGATATAAAAACCGTAACATTTTCAGAGTATATTCAAGAAAATCCCGTGACAAAAAAATTAAAGAAAATCTTTCCAGGTTCATGGATTGGAGCTAACTTTTCAATATGGATTGGGCATGAAGAAGACAATCTCGCCTGGGATTACCTTTATAAAGTAAGAAAGGATTTGGTTTCTTTCCAAAAAGAAAATCCAGATAAAAATCTCTCTGAAGCATGGGAACAAATATATATCTCTGAAGGAAGTGACTGGAACTGGTGGTATGGAGATGAACACTATACAGAAACAAAGGATGTTTTTGATGAAATCTACAGACATAATCTAATAAGTGTGTATCTGAAAACTGGAAAAGAGCCACCAGCATTTCTCTATGTTCCAATCAGCAAGAAAATACGAGAAATTAAACCAGAAGTTGAGCCAAAAGGTTTTATATACCCAAAAATTGATGGAAAAGTAACAGGATATTTTGAATGGCTTGAAGCGGGAAGATTCAATCTTCAAAGAATCGGTGGAAGTATGCACAAATCAGAAAGTCTTTTTTCATATTTTTATTATGGATTCAATAGACAGAGTCTTTTTCTCAGGTTGGATCCAAAATTTTCAATAAAAGACTATACAGACATGACAATACAAATTCAGATCATTGAACCAAAAAGAATAAAAATAATTTATGAGACAATGGTCAATCAATTAGCTAAAATTTTTATTCAAGAAAATGAAACATGGATAAAAAAGGATGAAATAGACAGTGTAGCTTTTGATGAAATATTAGAAATTGAATTGCCATTTAATGTTATAGAAATAAAACAAGAAGAAAACATTTGTATTTTTATAGAAATTTTGAAAAATAGTTATTTAATCGATCGTGCCCCAATTGTTGGCTTTATAAAAATTCATGTTCCCCCACCAGATTTTGATAAATTAATGTGGTTTTAATAGGAAAAATCTATTTTACTTTTCGGAAATATTTATTTAAAATTTTTTATGGAGGGGTGTGGGACTGGTGTCCCTCCTGGTCTGCAAAACCAGTGATGGAGGATAATTTCCTCCAGTGGGTTCAATTCCCACCATCCCTCTCCAGTAAAACATGAATCCTCATCTTAACTGGGAAAATTAATGTTATAATATTTTATGTCCATATTGAATAAGGCTGTTCTTTATCTTAGAATGATTAAAATTGAACACAGTGTTTTTGCCCTTCCCTTTGCTTTTGCAGGAGCATTGCTTTCAGCTGGAGGAATTCCTCAGGTTGAAAAGATACTCTGGATTACTGTTGCAATGGTTACTGCACGAGCCAGTGCTTTTGGATTTAACAGAATAATTGACAGGAAAATAGATGCTCTTAATCCCAGAACTGCTCAGAGAGAGATTCCCACAGGAAAAATCAAACTATGGGAAGCAGCATTGTTCACTGTGCTTTGCCTCATAATATTTGTTTATTCAGCATGGATGTTAAATCCCCTTTGTTTTAAACTTTCTCCTTTGGCTATTTTTATACTTTTTATATATTCATATACAAAGAGGTTTACATGGGCATGCCATTTTGTGCTTGGATTAGCTCTTGCCCTTGCACCACTTGGAGCATGGATTGCTGTTAGGGGAAGTTTTAACTGGGAGATAATTCCAATGGTTTTGACAGTTGTTTTCTGGCTTGCTGGCTTTGATACTCTTTATGCAATGTGGGATGTGGATTTTGATAAAAAATACGGCATCTATTCTATTCCAAAAGTCTTTGGAGTAAAAAAAGCAATATACCTTGCAAGGCTTTTTCATTTTATTGCATGGAGCTTTCTTGTTTTAACAGGTTTTATTTTCAAGTTAAACATGTTTTACTGGCTTGGAATGGCAGTGGTTGCCTATTTATTCATAAATGAACACAGACTTGTAAAACCCCATGACCTTTCAAAGCTTAATATTGCTTTCTTTAATATGAATGGATATATAAGTGTAACCGTATTCATATTTACTGCAATGGCTGTATTGATAAAGCTTTAGGAGGAGCAATAAACAGATGTTTATAGTTCGTGCACAATACTTGATTACGATGAATAAAAAAGATGAAGTAATTGAAAACGGAGCAGTGGTTGTTGAAGATGGAAGAATTAAGGATATTGCAGAGTTCACAGAGATATTAAAAAAATATAAAGACCCTTCAATTCCCATATATGGCAACTCTCATTCAGCCTTGATGCCTGGGTTTATAAACACCCATACACATGCTGCAATGGTCTTATTCAGAGGCATTGCCGATGACCTGCCTCTTAAACAGTGGCTTACTGAGCATATATGGCCCAGAGAGGCAAAATTCTTAAGCCATGAATTTGTTTATGATGGAACCTTGCTTGCCTCATTGGAGATGCTTAAAAGCGGAACAACAACATTTAATGACATGTATTTTTTCACTGAATCCGTTGCAGATGCAGCAAAAAAACTCGGGATAAGGGCAGTCATTGGACAGGGGGTTCTTGATTTCCCCACTGCATCAGGAAATGGAGCTGATGACTATCTTAAAAAAGCTAAAGAATTCATTGAAAAATACGGAAGCGACGAACTCATTATTCCTGCTGTGGCACCTCATGCCATTTATACATGTAGCAGGGAAACGCTTATTAAATCAAAAGAGTTTGCATTGAAAAACAGAGTTCCCATTCATATCCATCTCAGTGAAACATTTCATGAAGTTGAGGAATGCATTAAAGAGCATGGTAAAAGACCTGTTAAATATCTTGATGAAATAGGCTTTCTTGAAGGGAGAATAATCGCTGCACATTCAGTATGGCTTGATGATGAAGAAATGGAGATTATGGCTGAAAGAGGCATCGGAGTTTCCCATTGCATTGAAAGCAATCTCAAGCTTTCAAGTGGGGTTGCGCCTGTAGCAAGAATGATCAAAAAAGGTGTAAAAGTAAGCATGGGAACAGATGGTGCAGCAAGCAACAACAACCTTGACCTTCTTGAAGAGATTGCAATTGCAGCAAAGGTTCAAAAGGGAATTACAGCAGATCCAACCGTGCTTGATGTAAAAACCTCCATGAAAATGCTTACAGTATGGGCAGCAGAATCCCTTGGGATTGAAAATGAAACAGGAAGTATAGAAATAGGTAAAAAAGCTGACATGATTTTAATAAATCTAAGAAAGCCCCATCTACAGCCTGTTTATGATATATACTCAACAATAATCTATTCTGCAAAGGCATCTGACATTGAAGATGTTTTTGTTAATGGTGTTCCTGTGATAATCAATGGCAGGCATCAGTTTGTTGATGAAGATGAGATAATTGATAAAGCACTGTGGTGGGCTGAAAGAATAAAATCCTCCTAATCCTTCATCAACTCATAGACAAGCATATCAAGGCTTAAGCTACGAGCCTGTCTTAATGAAAGATTTGCTCTGTAAAGAAGTGAGTAGACTTTTTCATCTAAATCGTTTTTATTGTTATAATACCAGTTCAATGCTCCAAGAATCATGTCTGGTTCAGTATTTTGAAGTTTATCAAGAAGTTTGAATGCTCTTTGTCTGTCCTTTTTCTTTATAGCATCAACAAGGTCAAAGGGTGTAAACTCTCCAAGCTCTGTTAGAATATCCTTGATGTCAAAAAGTCCTATATGAGATTTCTCTGTAAGAAGCGATATTTTTTCAATCTCAGAAGAAATCAAACCCGGCTGTCCACCGGTAATATCAATTAAATAATAGACCGCATCTGGTTTGAGAGAGATTCCAAATTGTGATGCCTTGTAAGTTATCCATGCAGGAAGCTCTCTTTCATAAATATCAAAATTATAAACAGCAGCACTAAATCTCTCTTTGTCACTGCTACCATCAGCAGCTTTTTTTACAAAATTGACCTCTTCAGAAATATCTTTGTATGAAGCATTGCACAGAACGATGAGATTAACATATGTATTACTCCTTACTTTAATCTTATTCAACCATTCAACTCTTTTTTCAGTTTTTTTTATTTTTTCAAAATTGTATACGAGCAGTATTCTTTTTGGAGTAAATAAAGAAATAGATGCAAATGAATTTGTATCAACTTCTTCTGGTGAATCATATATTTCAATGGAAATTGAATCAAAGTTTCTACGAATGAGACTTCCTGCTTCAAAAAGAAAAAATTGTTCCTGAGCATAGCAAAAATAAAGGTATTTCAGGAGTCCCTTTTTTATTTCCTGTTCAAATTTCTGTATTTCAAGTAAGGAATCTCTCATTCTTCATGTTTTTCTTCTTTATCAAAAATAAGCTTTCTTACCATGTCATCGCATATGTCCCTTATTAAAGAATCTATAGCAAGCTCTTTATTAGCAATTACATTTGGTAAGTCCCTTGTAGTTCTAAAAAATGTTGTAAAAGGTGAAGATGGTGTGAACTCTTTTATTTTATTCCCTTTTTCATCATAAAGAATTGCCTTAACTTCCATAACGATCTGATACTCCACAGTATTAAGTCCAATTTCCGAAAGAGTAATCAGGCGATAATTTTTTATTTGAATGTCAAGCACTCTGCTGGCAGATGATGTAAGAGTAAAGCCGTTGTCAATAAGTGTTTGATAGGCAATTTTTCTCATTTTATCCTGAAGTCCTGGTTCAAGAGTAAGATTTTCAACATTTCTAAAGTAAAGCTCCTGAAAAGGCAAATCAGCCTTTGTATAAATCCTGTATCCACAGCTCTGCAGAATGAGGCTAAAAATCAATAGGAAAGTAAAAATGTTTAAAATCTTTCGTTTTTCTGCAATGTTCATGTAATTTATGATACCATAACTCAGTTATTCTTTGCTGACTCTGCAAGCCTGATTCAAAAAATTCTGCCATACTATTGCAAACTATTTTTATCATATGTTAGAATTTTTCCATGTCTACAACCAACATAATTTTATCTGGAACCGGCGGGCAGGGAATTATTCTATCAAGCAGAATTATTGCCCAGGTTGCTTTTCAGAGTGGATATGATGTTAAAGAAAGTGAAATTCATGGAATGGCTCAAAGAGGTGGAAGTGTTATAAGTCATATAAGATTTGGAGATAAAGTTTTCTCTCCACAGATTCCCTCTGGTAAAGCTCATATAATAGTAGCACTGGAAGAACTTGAAGCATTAAGATATTTACGATTTCTTAAAAAAAATGGGATTGTAATTTTAAATAAGAAAAAAATTCTTCCAGCAATGGCTGAAGAAAAAGACTATCCTCAGGATGTGGAGAGTCTCCTTAATCAAAAAGGCTTTGTTGTCATTCCAGTGCAAGCAGACAAAATTGCAAAACAACTGGGAAATGCCAAAGTAGAAAACTCTGTAATACTTGGGATTCTCTCAACTTTGCTATCTTTTAAGGAAGAAACATGGCATGATGTGATTTCAAAGGCAGTTCCACCAAACACAATTGATCTTAATATAAAAGCATTCAATGAAGGCAGGAGGTTAATAAAAGAAAATGCCATTCTGGAACAAAGAATTAGAAACATTGCCGAGGCAAAAACTTGAGAAGCTACAGTTTGCAAGATTAAAAAGGGTTCTCACAAGAGTTTATCAAAAAGTCCCTCACTACAGAAAGAAATTTCAGGATGCAGGAGTAAATCCTTCAAAGCTTAAATCTCTTGAAGATATAAAATGTTTTCCCTTTACAACGAAGGAGGACCTTTTTGTTGATTATCCTTATGGACTTCTTACCGTTACTCCTGAAAAGGTAATCAGACTTCATACATCAAGTGGAACAACTGGAAAACCCAAGGCAATATTTTTTTCAAAAAAAGATATAAATAACTCAGCAGAGCTAATTGCTCGTTGTCTTGTTATGACAGGTGCTACAAAGGGGGATATTTTACAAAACAGTATGACCTATGGACTCTTTACTGGAGCTTTTGTAATGCATTATGGAGCTGAAAAAGTGGGGATTCTTGTAATTCCTGCTGGACCTGGAAATACTGAAAGGCAGATTAATTTAATGAAAGATTTTGGAACAACCATACTTCACATTACTCCAAGTTATGCTCTTTATGTTGCCTCTGTGCTTTATGAAAAAGGAATTGATCCAAGAAAGGAACTAAAACTTAAGAGAGCCTATCTTGGTGCAGAACCGTACTCTGAAGAGACAAGAAAAAAAATTGAAAATATGCTTGGCATAGATATTTATAACTGTTATGGACTTACAGAGATGAATGGTCCTGGAGTTGGATTTGAATGCCCATACAAAGAGGGACTTCATATATGGGAAGACAATTTTCTTATGGAGATCATCAATCCTGAAACAGGCGCCCCTTTACCTGATGGTGAGATTGGTGAACTCGTTTTAACAACCCTTAACAGGGAAGCAATGCCTCTTATAAGATATAGAACAAGGGATTTAACAAGAATTATTTCAGAACCATGCAAATGTGGTAGAACTCATAGAAGAATTTCAAGAATTCTTGGCAGATCTGATGACATGTTCATAGTTAAAGGAGTCAATATCTTTCCGCAGCAGATTGAGCAGGTGCTTATGGGAATTAAGGGTGTTGCCCAAAATTATCAAATTGTTCTTGAGTCTTATGATGAAATGATTGTCAAGGTGGAGATTGACAGAGAGCTTTTTGACGGAAAAATTGAGAAATTAATTAAATTAAAAGAGGAAATCGTAGAGAAAATCAGGTCTGCTACGATGGTAAAGCCAAAAGTAGAACTTCTTGAACCAGGGACACTACCTGTCAGTGAAGGAAAAGCAAAAAGAGTTATTGATAAAAGAACAATTTAGGAGGCTTATATGGATAAAATTTACATAATTTCAGTATTTGCTGAGAACAAACCTGGAAGACTTGAAAGAATTACAAAAGTTCTTGCAGAAGCAAACATAAATATTCTCGCTTTTTCCATTACAAGCACCAATGGATTTGGAATAATAAAGTTTATGGTTGACAGATGTAAAGAAGCCTTCCAACTGTTAAAAGAAAAAGGATTTACGGTGTCGCTCAATGAAGCGATTGGAATTGAAATGAAGGATCAACCTGGTGGACTTCATGAAGTTGTTAAAATTTTATCTTCAAAGGGCATAAATATTGAAAGTGCTGCTGTTTATGTTGCTGAAACAAGAAAAAAAGCTTACTTAATTGTTGAAGTAGAAAACACTCAAAAGGCTATGGAAGCTCTTAAAAGTGAAAATCTTAATTTTTTAAAACCTATTGAATGAGGTGATATGATGATATGGAATAAAGAAATGGAATGCATGTCAGAAGAAGAACTCAGAGCATTACAACTTGAGCGGTTAAAACAAACAATTAAGAGGGCATATGAAAAAGTTCCTTACTACAGAAAAAAATTTGATGAAGTAGGACTTAAGCCAGAAGACATAAAAACTCTTGATGATATTAAAAACATTCCATTTACATCAAAGGCAGACTTAAGAGAGGTTTATCCCTTTGGAATGTTTGCTGCTTCATTGAGTGAAATTGTTGAGATTCACATGTCCAGTGGAACAACTGGAAAACCTGTTGTGGCAGGATATACACGCAATGACATTGAAGTATGGGCTGAAGTAATGGCAAGATGCCTTACAATGGCTGGAGCCACAAAAGATGATATTATTCAGAACTGTTATGGATATGGTCTTTTTACTGGTGGATTTGGAGTTCACTATGGAGCTCAAAAAATCGGAGCAATGATTGTGCCAGCAAGTGCTGGAAATACAAGAAGACAGATTGAAATAATGAGAGATTTTGGCTCAACGATTCTTACATGTACACCCTCTTATGCTCTTTATATGGCTGAAGTAGCAGAGGAGATGGGAGTTGAACCGAGAACTCTTAAGCTCAAGGCAGGATGTTTTGGTGCTGAAATGTGGACCGAGCAGATGAGAAAAGAGATTGAGAAGAGATTTAACATAAACGCGCTTAATATTTATGGATTAACTGAAATAATCGGACCAGGCGTTGCCCATGAATGTATTGAGAAAAAAGGATTGCATGTTTTTGAAGATCATTTTTATGTGGAAATAATTGATCCTGACACAGGTGATACTTTGCCTGATGGAAAAAGAGGAGAACTTGTCCTTACAACCCTTACCCGGGAAGGAATGCCCATGTTAAGATTTAGAACAAGAGATATAACTTCAATCATTCGGGAAAAATGCGCCTGTGGAAGAACTTTTGCAAAAATTGAAAGAATTCGTGGAAGAACTGATGACATGATAAAAGTAAGAGGGGTTATGATATTCCCATATCAAATTGAAAGAGCTATTCTGGAAGTTCAAGGAATTGAACCCCATTATCAGATTGTTGTTACAAGACCTCAGCATCTTGACGAGATAGAAGTAATGGTGGAGATGTCAAAGGAAACTTTTTCTGATGAAGTAAAACACATTGAGAATCTCAGGAAAAAGCTTGAAAAAAGAATTGAAGAAACCATTGGCATAAGAGTAAAAGTTAGCCTTGTTGAACCAAAAAGTCTGCCAAGAAGCGAAGGAAAAGCAAAAAGAGTTATTGATAAAAGAACATTAATAGATTAGGAGGAAAAAATGAAAATAAAGCAGATCTCGGTTTTTCTGGAAAATAAAAGAGGAAGACTTTACGAAGCTTTAAAAGCACTGGCAGAGCAAGATATAAACATAAGAGCTCTTTCAATTGCTGATACTTCTGAGTTTGGAATTCTGAGAATGATTGTTACAGATCCTGAAAAAGCTAAAGATATTCTTGAAAAAAATGAATTTACAGTAAAACTTACCAATGTAATAGCTATTGCAGTTAAGGACCAACCAGGAGGACTGGCAGAGGCTCTGAAACATCTTTACGATTCAAACATAAATATTGAATATATTTACGCCTTTGTGGAAAAATCAGGACAGAAGGCTGTTGTTGTTCTTAGGACTGAAAATCTTGACAAGACAATATCAATTCTTCAGGAAAAAGGTATAACTCTTTTAAGCTGGGATGATGTTTTAGTTCTTTAATACTTGCAAGACCTTGAAAACATATAAAATTCTCAGATGTCACTCAATCCAGCTTAAATTCTATTGGAAATTTTGAATTTAAAAAAAAGTTGAATTTAATGGCTATAAATATGTAATATATAATTTAATATATAAGGATTAACTACTCGGAGGTATGCAATTGGTTAGAATAAGACTTATGAGATTGGGAGCAAAGAAAAAACCTTTCTACAGAGTTGTTGTAGCTGATGCAAGAGCTAGAAGAGATGGCCCTTTTATTGAAATTGTAGGTACCTATAATCCCAAAAAAGACCCTGCAGAAGTCAATCTTAATATGGAAAGGGTCAAATACTGGCTACAGAAGGGCGCACAACCTTCGGATACTGTTAAAAAATTAATTGAACAGGTTTCTGCTTAACATACCCATTGGGGTATTTTACTACTCTTTTGACGGAGGTTAGAACATGAGCATGAAGACACTCATTGAGACAATGGCAAAGTCACTGGTGGACAAACCAGAGGAGGTTAAGGTTACTGAGATTGAGGGTGAGAAAACAACTGTTTATGAACTCAGAGTTGCTCCAAGTGATCTTGGAAAGGTCATCGGAAAGCAGGGTAAAACCGCAAGGGCTATGAGGACCATTCTTGGTGCTGCTGGAACAAAAGTTGGCAAAAGATGTGTCCTTGAAATTTTAGAATAGTCCATTAAAAAGAGTTAAATAAAGGGCGTGAAATCCACGCCCTTTTCTTTTGAGTTTGAATTAAAATTTATGAAATTTGAAGTGTTAACAATATTTCCTGAAATAATTGAATGCTACATAAAGCATGGCGTTGTTGGAAAAGCATTAAATAAAGGGATTGCAGAGGTGAAGATATACAATTTACGAGACTTTACATCTGATAAGCATAAAAAAGTGGATGATTATCCCTATGGTGGTGGAGCTGGAATGGTTATGCAGATAGAGCCATTTTACAAAGCCATAATGCATGTAAAGGAGGACAAAAAGCCCAAAAAGCTGTTACTGCTTTCTCCTCAGGGAAGAAAATTTATGCAGAAACTTGCACAGGAGTTTATAGAAGAAAATAAAGGAATGGTTTTAATATGCGGTAGATATGAGGGTATTGATGAGAGGGTTAAAGCATTTGTGGATGAGGAAGTCTCAGTGGGAGATTATGTTTTAAGTGGTGGAGAACTGGCAGCATTGGTTATAATAGATAGTATTGTAAGGCTAATACCAGGTGCACTGGGAGATGAGCTTTCAGCAGTGGAGGATTCCTTTATGAAAGGACTTTTAGACTATCCTCATTACACAAGGCCAGAGGATTTTAAGGGAATGAAAGTTCCTGAGGTTTTATTAAGTGGTGACCATAAAAAAATAGCTCTGTGGAGAAAACGTCAAGCTTTGAAAAACACATTGAAAAACAGACCTGATTTGTTGAAAAATTTATCCAGAGATGATATGAAAATTCTCAAAGAGCTTTGCTCTGAAATAAACAAAAAAATTCTGGAGGGAGTCTATGAACCAGTTAATAATTAGAGCCATAGAGGAGAGATTTAAGAAAACAGATATTCCTGATTTCAAACCAGGAGATACTCTTAAGGTTCATGTCAAGGTAAAAGAGGGAGACAAAGAAAGAATTCAGGTTTTTGAAGGTATTGTTATTGCTCGTAGAGGCGGAGGATTAAGAGAGACCTTTACAGTAAGAAAAATCTCTTTTGGAGTCGGTGTAGAGCGTGTATTCCCACTCCATAGCCCAATAATTGACAAAATTGAAGTGGTAAGAAAAGGTGATGTAAGAAGGGCTAAACTTTATTACTTGAGAACAAAGAAAGGAAAAGAGGCAAAGGTTAAAGAAAAGACAGAGTATCAAAAGGCATGAACCTCTTTGCCTTTGATGATGAAATCCTTTCTCAGGGTTACAGAAGCATTGCAGGTATAGACGAAGCTGGAAGAGGATGCCTTGCAGGTCCTGTTGTAGCAGCCTGTGTGAGTTTCAGAGATAACGTTTTTATTGAAGGCATAAAGGATTCAAAAGAATTAACTCCTGAACAAAGAGAAAGCTTTTTTGAAAAAATAATCAGCAACGCTTTTGTTGGAATTGGAATTATTGATGTAGAGCTGATTGACAGAATAAACATTCTTGAAGCTACCCGTCTTGCAATGAGCCTTGCTTATAAAAATCTTGGCAGAAATGTAGAGTTTTTACTGATAGATGCTGTTTACCTGCCAGATTTAAAAATTCCACAGAAAGCAATCATAAAGGGAGACCAGAAGAGTGCTTCGATTGCTGCTGCAAGCATTGTAGCCAAAGTAACAAGGGACAGAATAATGAGGCAATATCATGAAAAATACTATCAGTATGGTTTTGACAGACACAAAGGATATGCTACAAAGGAACATCTAAGGGCTTTAAAAAAATTCGGACCCTGCCCTATTCACAGAAAAAGCTTTTCTCCAGTAAGAGAATTAATGTTATTCTAATACATGAAACGCCTCCACATAAGAGTCAAAGGAGTTGTTCAGGGAGTAGGATTCAGACCCTTTGTTTACAATCTTGCAAAAAGTCTGAATTTAAATGGATATGTTACAAATACATCAAAGGGAGTAACAATTGAGATAGAAGGTGAAAAGGTTAATGAGTTCCTGAACAGATTGCGAAACGAGCCTCCTCCACTTGCAAAGATTTATTCAATTGATACTGAGGAGCTTCCGCCCAATAATTATCAAAGCTTTGACATAATTGAAAGCATAGATGATGCAGGATTTACCCATGTCTCAGAGGATGTATCCATATGTAATGACTGTCTAAGAGAGCTTTTTACTCCTTCTGACAGGAGATATCTCTATCCATTCATTAACTGCACAAACTGTGGTCCTCGTTATACGATTACATTGAAAGTTCCCTATGATAGAGCAAATACAACAATGTCTGTTTTTAATATGTGTGCTGATTGTCTTAAAGAATACAAAGACCCATCAAATAGAAGATTTCATGCTCAGCCAAATGCATGTCCTGTATGTGGTCCTCAGGTAAGGCTTTTTTTAAAGACTGACAGAGGATTAAAGGAGCTGGAAAATCCTGTTTTAGAGGCTATAAGGCTTATAAAACAGGGAAAGATTCTTGCAATAAGAGGGCTTGGAGGATTTCATCTATGCTGTGATGCAAAGAATGAAAAGGCAGTAGAGGAATTACGAAAGAGAAAGAAAAGAAGCAACAAGCCCTTTGCTTTAATGAGTCCTCATATTGAGTCAGTAGAAAAGTTTTGTTTTCTTTCAGAAGCTGAAAAAAGAATTTTGACCTCACCAACTCGACCTATTGTTCTTTTAAGAAAAAGGCCTGAATGTATGCTTCCAGATATGCTGGCTCTGAAAAATTCATGTCTTGGATTCATGTTACCATATACGCCACTTCATTATCTGTTGTTTTACTATCCAGAGCAAAAAGAAGACTCCTTGCTTTCGCTCCTTCAGCCTTCAGTCCTCAGTCCTCAACCTTTTGAGATACCGATGCAGCCTCACTTTGAAGCTCTTGTAATGACAAGCGGAAACATCTCTGAAGAACCAATAATAACAAAAAACGAAGAAGCGATAGAAAAACTTGGTAATGTGGCAGATGCTTTTTTGCTGCATAATAGAGAAATCTTTATGCGCGTTGATGACTCTGTTGTAAGAGAGCTTGAAGGCAATATTTACTTTATAAGAAGGGCAAGAGGATTTGTTCCAAAAGCAATATCTTTAAGGGAACAACTGCCTGAAGTTCTCGGAGCAGGTGCTGACCTGAAAAACACTTTCACGCTTATAAAGTCAAACTATGCAATAATGAGTCAGCACATAGGAGATATGGAAAATCTTGAAACCCTTGAGTTTTATGAGGAGGTTTTAAACAATCTAAAATTAGTATACCGCATAGAGCCTGTAGCTGTAGGGCATGATCTACATCCCATGTATTTTTCAACTAAATGGGCAAAGGAGCATGCAGAAAAAAAGACAATTCCAGCATTTGCTCTTCAGCATCATTACTGTCATATAGCATCCCTCATGGCAGAATACGGATTAGATGAACTCTTTGGAATTGCCTTTGATGGAACAGGCTATGGCACAGATGGCAGCATCTGGGGAAGTGAGTTTTTATACTGCAGTGTTGATGATTTCATAAGACTTGCCCATCTAAAGCCAATCAGTTTGCCAGGAGGTGAAAGTGCTATAAAGGAGTGCTCAAGAATAGCTCTTTCTCTGATTGATGATGCTTTCGGAGAAGATATGAGTTTAATAAAAAAGCTTCCTGTTGTAATGACAATGGAAGAAAACAAAATCAGACAAATACTGAAACTTAAAAAACTCTCTCAGTTTAGCCCCCCTTCTTCTGGAATGGGAAGGCTTTTTGACGGAGTTTCCTCCCTTCTTGGAGTCTGTCATTACAACACCTTTGAGGCAGAGGCAGCAATAGCTCTTGAAAGCTTGATTGAAGCAAGTATGGAGTATTCTGAAAAAGCCTGCTACAGTTTTAGTGTAGCTGAAAAAGAGACCAGTTCTTTAGTTATTGATTACACCTTCATGATAAAACAGCTCATTGATGACTTTCTTGCAGGCAGACCAGTTTCGGAAATCTCATGGAAGTTTCATAACACCATAATCAAAATAATCATTGAACTTACACAATATTTCAGAAAAAAATTAGGCTTTGACAGAGCTGGCTTAAGTGGAGGAGTCTTTCAGAATGCCTATTTAATAAAGGAAACCATAAAAGCTCTAAAAAAAATAGGTATAGAGCCCCTTTATCACATAAATGTTCCAAGCAATGACGCCTGCATATCCCTTGGTCAGGCTTACATAGTAGGAAAGAGATTAAAGAAGGCTTCAGCCAACCAGAGATCGTGTTGAAAAGACAGACGGCTTGATTAGAATATATGTCGGGAAATATTTTATTAGATTTAGCTCTTTAATTTTTTAGCCAGTAAAACACAAGCTCTGCGAGCTATTATGACATTAACTCCAGGATTGTCAAGTCCTCTTTTAATTGCTTCATAGGTTGTTTTTTTATCGTAGGGATCAACAACTTCCACTGAATCTGCGCCGCAGGCTTTACATAGTTCAGCAAGGTCTAATTTTTTTGTTTCTTCTCCCTTTGCTGTAATTCCAATAATCGGAGTTGGTTGATGTCCTGTCATTGCAACTGCTGAATTATCAAGAATGCAAACAAGAATATTTAATTTGTTGTAAACTGCATTTATCAGTGCTGGGATTCCTGAATGAATAAAGGTTGAATCACCAATTACAGCAACAACTCCCTTTATTCCCTGTGAAGCAATTCCTGCTGCTTTACTTATACTTGCGCCCATACAAAGGCATGTATCAATTGCCCTAAGAGGAGGATTTGCTCCAAGAGTATAACAGCCAATATCTCCGGTAACAAAGATTGGTTTGGCTTCATTTAATGCTTTATAAAACTCTCTATGAGGACATCCAGGACAGAGCATTGGAGGTCTTGGAATAACTCCGTTTTCTGAATCAGAAGATTTTATTCTGCCAAAAATTCTAAATAAAGGCTCTGGACCAAGTTCTCCTTCAAGAGGTAAATCTCCTGAAAGCTTTCCTCTGATGTTTGAACTGTATTTTCTTGCAATATTTTCAATAAAAGGATAACCCTCTTCTAATACAATTACCTCATCAAGAGCTGTAACAAAATCTTTAATTAAGTTTTCATCCACTGGATAGGCTGAAATTTTAAGAATGGGCAGAGATTCTTCCAATTCTCTTGCATAAAGATATGTAATACCACAAGCAATTATACCCCTTTTTTCTTTACCCGGAAAAATCTTATTGAATTCGTATTTTTCTATAAATTGTTTTATTTTTTCCTGCTTTTTATTTAATTCTCTATGGAGTCTTATTACATTTTTTGGCACGGCAATCAAATAATCAGGATTTTTTTCAAGCTTAATTTCTTTTTCAGGATTGATGTTGCCCAGGCTTACAGGAGCATAACAATGAAGCAGTCTTGTAATACTTCTTACCATTACTGGAAGAGCTAATTCTTCAGATATATCAAAGGCTAAATAAGTCATATCTTTGGCTTCCTGAGCATCTGAGGGCTCAAAGCATGGAATTTTTGCAAAAGAAGCATAAAAACGACTATCCTGCTCGTTCTGTGAAGAATAGGCACCAGGATCATCACCCACTGCCAGAACAAGACCACCTCTTACTCCAAGATATGCTGATGTCATAAAAGGATCAGATGCAACATTTAAGCCCACATGTTTCATTGAACAAAGTGCTCTTCTTCCAGTCAAAGACACACCATATGCAACTTCATAGGCTACTTTTTCATTAACAGACCACTCAGCAGCAACATTAGAATTTTTAGCAATGTATTCAAGGATTTGTGTTGCAGGAGTTCCTGGATAGGAAGAAGCATAAGAGATTCCTGCTTCAATAGCCCCTTGAGCAATTGCATCACATCCTAACATTAAAATCTTTGCCATAACTTCACCTTTTCAAAAATTTAATGCTATTTAATATAACACATCTTGCTTAATAATTCAAAAATATAATATATTACTTTTATGCAAACTGTAGAAATTTACGATACAACTCTAAGAGATGGTTCACAGGCAGAGGATATCTCTTTTTCAGTTGATGATAAATTAAGAATCACTGAAAAACTTGATGAACTTGGAATTCATTACATAGAAGGTGGATGGCCTGGCTCAAATCCAAAGGATGCTGAATACTTTAAAAAAGTAAAGAAACTTAATCTCAAAAACGCCACTGTAGTTGCCTTTGGAAGCACCCACAGACCAAAAATAAAAGTAGAAAGTGATTCAAATGTGAAATCCCTTATTGCCTCAGAAGCCAGAATATTAACAATTTTTGGCAAAACCTGGGATTTTCATGTAACAGAAGCTCTTAAAATATCTCTTGAAGAAAACCTTGAGCTTATTTTTAATACAGTCAGTTATTTAAAAAAGTACGCTGAAAAAGTCTTTTTTGATGCTGAACACTTTTTTGATGGATATAAAGACAATCCCGAGTATTCCATTAAATGTTTAAAAACTGCTCAGGAGGCTAAGGCAGACTGTATTATACTCTGCGACACAAACGGTGGAAGCCTTCCAGCTGATGTAGAAAAAATTGTAAAAGAGGTTAAAAAATCAATAAATACTCCTTTAGGAATTCATGCTCATAATGATTCTGACTGCGCTGTTGCTAACAGTATTACAGCAGTTTTAAATGGAGTTACTCAGGTTCAAGGAACTATGAACGGATTTGGTGAAAGATGTGGAAACGCCAACCTTTGCTCTGTTATTCCAAATCTGCAGTTGAAACTTGGATTTAAATGCCTTGATGAAGACAGATTAAAAAAACTCACTGAAATTTCAAGATTTATTTATGAAATAGCCAATCTCATTCCTTTTAAAAGACAGCCATTTGTAGGAGAAAGTGCCTTTGCTCATAAAGGAGGAGTTCATGTCAGTGCAGTTAGAAAGCGTCCAGAAACCTATGAACATATAAGACCTGAGCTTGTTGGAAATCGTCAAAGAATACTTGTTTCTGACCTTGCAGGGAAAAGCAATATCCTTAAAAAGGCAGAAGAATTTGGTATTAATCTTGATCCCAATTCTCCTGAGGTCCAAGCAATAGTTGATGCTGTGAAAACTTTAGAGAATGAAGGATTTCAATTTGAAGGAGCTGAAGCATCGCTTGAACTTTTATTCAGAAAGACGCTGGGATTAAAGAGGAAATTTTTTGATTTAATTGGATTTAGAGTTATAGATGAAAAAAGAAAAGGAGATGAACCAACATTGAGTGAGGCAACAATAATGGTAAAAGTTGGTAAAAGCATTGAGCATACTGCTGCCACAGGGAATGGACCAGTAAATGCTCTTGATAATGCCTTAAGAAAAGCTCTTGAAAGATTTTATCCTGAACTAAAAAAAGTAAAACTTAAAGATTACAAAGTCAGGGTGGTTAATTCAGGCAGAGGCACTGCTTCAAAAGTTAGAGTTTTAGTAGAATCAGGAGATGAAGAAAGCGTGTGGAGTACTGTTGGAGTATCTGAAAATATAATTGAAGCTTCATGGCAAGCAATAGTTGACAGTATTGAGTATAAACTTTGCAGAGAAAAAATAAAAAAGGAGAAAAATGAATCTGCCAGAACTGAAATTTGACGAAAATGGTCTCATTCCAGCAGTAATTCAGGAGATAGATACAAAGGAAGTTTTAATGGTTGCTTACATGGATAAAGAAGCATTAAGGAGAACCATTGAAACAGGGTTTACCCATTTCTGGTCTCGTTCAAGACAGACTTACTGGAAAAAGGGTGAAACCTCTGGCTGTGTTCAGGAAGTAAAGGAGATTTACTACGATTGTGATGCTGATACCCTTCTTGTCATGGTTAAACAACATGGTAAAGGAGCATGCCATACTGGAAACAGAACCTGTTTTTATAGAAAAATTGATTTCCAGAGTGTAAAATGAATTGTATATTTTGCAGAATTATAAAAAAGGAGATTCCATCAAAGATTGTTTATGAGGATGAATTAGTTTTAGCCTTTGAAGATATTGCTCCACAGGCACCAGTTCACATTCTTGTAATTCCGAAAAAGCACTACTCTACCCTGCTTGAAATTGAGGATAAAGAACTTATCGGACATATTTTTATGGTTATAAAAAAAATAGCTAAAGAAAAAGGCATTGATGAAAGAGGCTTTAGAGTGGTTATGAACTGCAATCATGAGGCAGGTCAGACAGTTTACCATGTTCACTTTCATCTTTTAGCTGGAAGGCAGATGCATTGGCCTCCCGGATAATACCATGAAAATTGTTAAAAAAGAAATAGCATGGCAGGGAAAATATCTCAGAGTTGTTTTGCTTTCCTATGAGGACAATCATGGAAGAATAAGAAAGTGGGAAGCTGTTGAAAGAGTAAACTGCAAAGGAATTGTTGTTGTTATACCAGTAACAGAAAACAATGAAATTATCTTTATCAGGCAGTTCAGACCTGTGCTTGGTGGCTTTGTTGTGGAGTTTCCAGCAGGATTAAATGATAGAAAAGAGTCACTGATAGAAGTGGCAAAGAGAGAATTGATTGAGGAGACAGGTCTGTTTTCAGATGAAATTGTCTTTCTTGCAGAAGGACCTGTTTCTTCAGGACTTTCTACAGAGATTCTAACAGTGTTTATTGCAAAAAATGTAAAAGAAGCTCCTGAAAAACTTAAAAAAAGTTATCCTCCTGATGAAAGTGAAAATATTGAAGTCTTAAAAATTCCCCTTGATGAAGCATTAGAAAAACTCAAAGAATTAAGAGAGCAGGGAAACTATTTAGATTTAAAAATTTTTGGTTTTTTAGAGCTTGCAAAAAAATTTATAAATTAATTGAGGGTAGAGGCTTATCCTCCACCCTCAAAAAACTACTCCAATTTGATTGCCTGAGCAGGACAGAGATCAGCTGCTTGCTGACAGTCACAGGTGTTACATTTGTCAGGACCAATAACCCAGGCTTTGTCATCTCTCAATTCAAAAACTTCTGGACATATCTCCACACAGGAGCCGCATCCTACACAAAGATCGTAATCAACTACTGGTGTTGGCATAATACCCTCCTCCTTTTTAAAATTATATTTTTATAAAATATACCAAAAAAAGTTAAAATATGCAATTAAATTTTTTCGGAGGTGAAAAGATGGAGCTTAAACAATTGGTTTTAAGCAAAGCAAAGGAAGCTAAAGAGGCTTCAATACTTATTGGAAAAGCCTCAACAGAAAGGAAAAACAAAATTCTTAATAGGATGGCTGAGTATCTTAAGCATGGAAAGGATGAACTGATTAAGGCAAACGGAGTTGACGTGCAAAGAGCTCAAGAAAAAGGACTTTCAAAAGCTTTAATTGACAGGCTTACTTTAACAGAAAAAAGAATTGACGAGATGATAAAAGGACTCGAAGAAGTCGTAAGCTTACCAGACCCGGTTGGCGAAATAACAAAAATGTGGCTCAGACCAAATGGAATGCTTGTTGGTAGAATGAGGGTTCCCATAGGAGTAATTGGAGTAATTTATGAAGCAAGACCAAATGTTACAGTAGATGTAACGGGATTATGTCTTAAGGCAGGCAATGCAGTTGTTTTAAGAGGAGGTTCTGAAGCTATAAACTCAAACACAGCATTGGTAAAAATTTTAAAACAAGCTTTAAAAGATGAAGGAATGCATGATGGTGTAGTAAGCTTTATTGATATTCCTCAAAGAGAAGCTGTTCTTGAGATGATAAAACTTGAGGGCTTAATAGATTTAATAATTCCTCGTGGTGGAGAGTCCCTCATAAGAACTGTTACTGAAAATTCAAGGATTCCTGTACTTAAACATTACAAAGGTGTATGTCATGTATTTGTTGATAGAGATGCTGACCTTGAAATGGCTCAGGAGATTTGTTTTAATGCTAAAGTACAGAGACCTGCAACCTGTAATGCAATGGAAACAATGTTAGTAGATGAAGCTGTAGCAGAAGTATTTTTGCCAGCAATGTTAAAAAGATTTGAACAGGCTGGAGTTCAGCTTAAAGGATGTTCAAGGACAAAGAAAATATATCCAAATGTAATGGATGTTACTGAAGAAGACTTTTATAAAGAATACCTTGATTTAATTCTAAATGTGAGGGTTGTAAAGGATATTGACGAGGCTATTGAGCACATAACAAAATACGGTTCAGCCCATTCTGATGCAATTGTTACGAGAGATTATAATAAGGCAATGAAGTTTTTAAGAGAGGTTGACTCATCTGCTGTTTTTGTTAATGCTTCGACAAGACTTAATGATGGATATCAATTTGGTCTCGGTGCTGAAATAGGAATTTCAACGGACAAAATTCATGCTCGTGGTCCAATGGGACTTGAAGAGCTTACATGCACCAAATTCATAGTTTTCGGATCAGGACAGTTAAGGCAATGAAGATAGGATTTTTTGGTGGAACCTTTAATCCCATTCATTATGGGCATTTAAGAGTCGCAGAAGAGGTAAGGGAAGCTTTTTTGCTGGACAAAATTATATTTATTCCAGCAGGAATTCCGCCATTAAAAAAATACGATATTGTGGAAGCTATGCACAGATTGAAAATGACTGAATTGGCAGTAAAGGACAATCCCTTTTTTGAAGTTTCTGATTTTGAAGCTAAACAGAAAAAACCTTCTTATACCATAAATACTCTTACACATTTAAAAAGACTTTACCAAAAGGATACTCTTTTTTTTATAATGGGTATTGATGCATTTCTTGAATTAAAATCCTGGTACAGGTATGAAGAACTATTAAGAATGGTTGATTTTATAATAATGTCAAGACCTGGTTTTGATAATTTACAGAATTATGAATTTATTGAAGATGAAGAGGCCGAAAACTGTTTTAAAATAAAAAATTCAGATAAAAGAGCTTTTTTTATTTCAGTTTCACCATTCTGGATATCATCAACTCAAATAAGAAAGATGATTCAGAATGAAAAAAGTATTCGTTACCTTGTACCAGAAGAAGTGCGGAAGTATATTGAAGACAACAAACTTTACAGGGAGTAGATTTATGGAGCCAATGCAATTTCAGAGAGTATACAAAAGCCCAGTAATGCAAGAGCTTTTGGAAAGCATAAAAAAACTTTCTTTTGATAATACTGTATTTTTTATATATGGAGAAAAGGGGACTGAAAAAGACTACATAGCTAAAATAATACTTGCAAACATAACTCAGGCAGAAATTGTAAAAATTCCTGAGGATATAAATAAAAAAACTTCTTTTAAGCATGAAAATATAGTTTATCTTATTAAAAATCCTGAAAATATTGATGCATCCTTTGTTTTTAATCCTGAAAGAAGTTTTAAATGCATCATTTTTTTATCTGACTGGGACTATGTGGAGCTTTATAAAAATGGTTTAATAACCTTTGAATTATACGAAAATTTATTAAATTCCAAAAAGTTTTATATACCCCCTCTGAGAGAAAGAAAACAGGATATAATTCCTCTTGCTAACTTTTTTCTGAAGGAAATTTCAGAATGTCTAAATCTTCCTAAAAAAGAATTATCAAAAGATGCTCAGGAGGCAATATTAGAGCATTCATGGACGGAAAATGCTTATCAACTCAAGCACTGTCTGGCTAAAGCCTGTATTTTAGCGAGACATCAAAGACTTACATCAAAAGATTTGTTCGGTGAATACAATGATCAGCTGTCAATAAAAAATTTTCTTGAATTAAAAATCGGCAATCTCTTAAAAGATTTTGCAAAGATTGAAAATTCAAATCTTTATGAAACTGTTATGCAGGAAGTGGAAAAGGCACTCTTTATTCTTGCCATTAATGAAACAGGAGGCAATCAGGTAAAAGCTGCAAAGATTCTTGGAATAAATAGAAATACCTTGAATAAAAAATTGAAACATTATAATTTGATTTAAAATTAACAAATATGTTATAAAATATGTTGAAACTTTTGTTACTCCATGCCCTTACCTTAAGGAGAAGGGCTTAAAATCCATATGGAGGTATTGTATGAATAATTTTTATGAAAAAGTGGTTCTTCTTCTGCCAACACTTTCTGAAGAAGAAGTGCAGGAAGTAGTTAACAAGATTTCTTCTATTATTACTGAGAATGGTGGAGAAATTTTAAAGATTGACAACTGGGGCAAAAGAAAACTTGCCTATAAACTTAACAAACAAACAATGGGATACTATGTTTTGTTTCTTTTTAAAGCTCCATCTTCAGCAATAAAAAAAATGGAAGAATTTTACAGAGTTTATGACCCGGTTTTCAAATTTATGATAGTTAAACTCACAAAACAACAGATTGCTGCACTGCCACCTGAAATAAAAGGTATACCAGTAGAACCATCTGAAGTTACTGCCAAGGTTTAGGATGTTTAATAGAATAATACTCATAGGAAATCTTACCAGAGACCCTGAAATAAGATATACGCCTTCGGGAGTCGCAGTGGCTACAGTTCCAATAGCTGTTAATTCAAGATATAAACAGGGTGAAGAGCTTAAAGAAGAAACTCTTTTTATTGATGCTATAGTTTTTGGTAAACAGGCTGAAACCTGTAGTCAGTATCTGAACAAAGGAAGAACTGTACTGGTTGAAGGACGATTAAGAGAAAGAAGATGGGAGTATGAAGGACAGAAAAGGAGCAAATTTGAAGTTATCGCAAACAATATAAGATTTTTTCCAAAAAGAGAACCTGTGGAGCAACATGAATTAACAGAGACTCCACCAGAAGAATACACAGATTTAGAACCATTTTAAAGGAGGTTAATGTGCAACAGGCAACACAAAGAAGATTTTTCAAGAAAAAATACTGCCGATTCTGTGCAGAAAAAATTGATTTTATTGATTACAAAAATGTTAAAATGTTGAGAGGTTTTATGACTGAAAGAGGTAAAATCCTCTCAAGAAAAATGACAGGAACATGCTCAAAGCATCAAAGACAGTTAACAAGAGCAATTAAGAGAGCGAGATCAATTGCACTATTGCCATATATAGAGATTTAAAAATGAGGATACCTAAGAGCTGGGTACCATACATAGCAAACAAGATAATAGAAAATCTCTTAAAGAAAGATATGATTGAAATAACTGTTCCAAAGGAACAGCTTCTTGAGGAAGCTGAAAAGCTTATTTTAGACGAATTGATGGTGGAGGACAGACTCAATGAAGAAGTGAGAGAGCTTCTTAAGAAATATGAAGCTGAAATTGAAAGAGATAAACTTGACTACAGAAAGCTTTTTGAGATGACTAAACAAAAACTTGTAAAGCAGAGAAATTTAGTTCTATGATGCTTTCAGAGGAAAAAATAACTCATACTTCCCATGTTTTATTCAATGGCTTGATTAATAAAGGATTAATCAAGCTTAAGGTTGAAGAACAGGAAGTAAGAAGAGAAATTAAAAGAAGTTTTATTCAAGCTTTAAAAATTGGTGAAACAATTGATGAAATTGTAAGAAGGAAACTTCAATCGTTCTCAAAGAAAATCATTGAAGGAAGTCCTGAATGGAATGTTCTTTATAATAAATTCTTTGAAGAAGAAGAAAAAAAGAGATTCAGCCGTTAATGGATAGATTTATACCTTCTGTGACCCTTGAAGAAATTAAAAAAGAAAAAGAGAAAGCGAAACTTCTTAAAAAGAGTTCCTGGTGGCGCAAAAAAATTTCCAAAAGAAGATGTTATTACTGCGGGAAAGAAGTATCAGAAAAAGAGCTTACAATGGATCATGTGGTGCCTCTTATTAGAGGAGGTAAATCAGTAAAAAGCAATATAGTTCCTGCCTGCAAAGAATGCAATAATAAAAAGAAGTATATGCTTCCCTTAGAATGGGAGCAATATTTACAATCTCTGAATTCTTTTGATTCTGAAAAAGTTCTTTAATTTTTCTCAAATGGCTCTATATGAACTACAACATCAACAACATCGGGAAATTCTTTTTTAATTAATTCTTCAACTCTTTCTGCTATATCATGTCCTTCTGAGATAGAGATTGAAGGATTTACTAAAATCTTTAAATCAACAAATATCTGACCTGGTGTGCCCCGTGTTCTTACATCCCTGCAAGCTTCAACATCTCTACATCTTTCAACAATACTGATAATCTTTTCACCATCAAGAGCTGTTCTGTCAGCAAGAATATTGGCAGATTCTTTTATTATCAGAATTGCCTCTCTTGCAACAAAAACTCCAACAACTAAACCAGCTAATGGATCAACAAAATTAGACTCTGTTAATGTGGTAATGACCACGCTTACTATTACTCCAATGGTTATATAAATATCAACCTTTGTATGGGCTGAATCAGCTATTAAAAATTCGCTCTTAAGCTCCTTTCCTTTTTTCCTTTCATAAACTGACACAAAAATGTTAACTATGAGAGTGCCGATGAGAATGATAAAAGCTTTTTCATCTGTCAGAGGCTTTTTTGATTCAATAATTGATTCATAAGCGTTTCTCACTATTTCTAATGCTGTAATACACATCAAAACACCTATAAAAATTGCAAAAACTGTTTCAAACTTTCTATGTCCATAGGGATGCTCTCTGTCAGGTGGATGACTTGCTATGTAAAGAGCAATTAATCCACCGATGTTTGAAATTCCATCGAAAAGAGAATGAAATCCGTCTGAATAAATAGCTACAGAGTTTGATAAATACCCATAAATTATTTTTGCTAAAGAAACAGATAGATTAAGAAAAAGTGTTATAAGAAGAACTTTTCTTATCTGTTTTTTTCTATCATGAAGATGTAGCATTTTCCTCAGGTCTAAAAATTATTATACCTTCTTTTTGTTTTGCATATTTTAAAAAGTCTTCATCAATTACGCAACCTTTATGGCTTGAAGCATGCCTGAGCTTCACATTGCCTTCGTCTATAATAATTATTCCTGTATGGGTAACATCAAGGCAGTCTCTTGATGTATAAAAACCGCAGTAATCGCCTGTTTTCAGTTTAAATAAAATTTTTTCTATTATATCTGCTGCAATGTAATTAACAATTCTTTGTTTTGGCTCTAATCCATCAATAAAACTAAGCTCTTTCACAACTGTTACAAACTTTTCAGTAATTTCTGCAGTAACATCTTTTACTGTTTTTAACTCATTCCAGTCAGTAAAATAATGTTTTCTTTTTTTAAAATCCACAGCTCCATCAAAATATCTAACATGTTTCAAATTCTCAATGAAAGAGTTTAAATCATTAGAAAGCCTCAATGCCTCAACATACTCAATAAAAGTCATACAGTCGACTCCTTCAAAATCAATTACAAGTTGTTCCTCTTCAGTGAGACTACCGATTAGTGAATTTTTTTTATAGGGAATACCAAGAAAATATCGGGATATTTCAGTAATTCTTCGTTCAGTGGGAAGTTCTTTAATATTATTCAGTAAGCTATTTATATAAATTTTACCTGTTTTAAAACGCATATGTTATGATAAAAAATGTCTTTGATTGATGTCCACTTTCACGGAACAAACAAGATAGATGTAAGAGATATTAACAGTCCAGAACAGGTTCTTTTAATTGCTCAGGAATATTGTTCAATGAGAGTTGACAAATTCTTACTTACTCTTTATCCTGCTGAGATTAACACCATGAGAAAAACTCTTTTAAACATAAAAAAAGCAATGGAATATCAAAGGCAGGAGGCAAAATTAATTGGTGTGTATCTTGAAGGTCCTTTTTTAAATCCAGAGAAAGCAGGAGCATTGGAGAGATATTATTTTTTGAAGCCTGATGTTGAGGTTTTAAATCGCTTAATTGAAGGATTTGAAGATATTGTTAAAGTAATCACGGTAGCACCAGAGCTTCCTGGTGCAATTAGAATAATAGAAAAATGCGCTCAAATGGGAATTATCGTAAGCATGGGACATTCCAATGCTACATATAAAGAAGCTGAGGAAGGTTTTAAAGCAGGTTCTCGGCTTATAACTCATCTTTTTAATGCTATGCGTGGAATTCATCATAGAGAACCTGGAATAGCAGGATTTGGAGTTATTAATCAGGAAATTTATGTTGAGTTGATTGGAGATGGCAGACATTTAAGTGATAAACTTTTAAAATGGCTCTTTCATATTAAAAATCCTGAAAGAATTATTTTGATTTCTGATATGGTAAAACAGAACGAAGAAAGCAAGAAACTTCAAGGTGGTTCAATGAGTCTCAAGGATGTGGTGGAAAGGCTTAAAAATTTAAATATTGATGAAAATAAGCTAAAACTGGCTGGAGAAACAAATCCTGAAAGATTGCTTAAAATTAACTCTCTTTAAGCTTTTCAACTTCTTCCTGCTCTGTTTTGCATTCAATGCATAAATCAGTGACAGGTCTTGCCTCAAGCCTTTCAATAGGAATTTCTGCGCCACAGGACTCACATATTCCATAAGTACCATTTTCAATTTTTTCAAGCGTTTTTTCAATCTTTTTAAGTAGCTTCCTTTCCCTATCTCTGAGTCTCAAAAGAAAGCTTCTGTCAATCTCCTGAGATGCCATATCTCCTATTTCAGATAAGTTGCTTTCAGAGGGAAGATTTGAAAGCATTACTCCAGCCTCAATAAGAATCTGTCTCTTCTGTTCAAGAAGTTTCTTTTTTATCTCCAGAATTCTTTCCTGTCTCGTCTTTTGTTTCATAACTTTAATTTTTACATTAGCAAAAATCAACATAAACAGTCAAATTTTTACTGTCTCCCATATGCAATGACTTATTTAAATGCCACATCAAGAATCATCATTAATGTAAATCCAATAATTAATCCTGCAGTAGCAACATCAGAGTTGCCATTTCTCTGAGACTCTGGAATTAATTCTTCCACTGTAACAAAAATCATTGCACCTGCAGCAAAACCCAGTGCATATGGTAAAAGATTATGCATGATCTCAAGCATTAAAACACCTATAAGTGCAAAAACTGGCTCAACCAGTCCTGAAAGCTGTCCAATAAAAAAACTCTTTTTCCTTGATAAACCTTCACTTCTCAATGGCATAGAGATTGCGAATCCCTCTGGAATATTTTGAATTCCTATTCCAAATGCGAGCATTAACGAGGATAAAATACTCACAGCTTGAGGATCAGCTCCGTGAGCACCAAAAGAAACTCCAATTGCAAGCCCTTCTGGAATATTATGAAGTGTAACAGCAAGAACCAGAAGAGTGGTTCTTCTAAAGGAAGTTTTTATTCCCTCTGCTTCATTTATGGGCGCTTGAAGATGAAGATGAGGCAGAATAACATCAATCAATCTAAGAAATAAAGCACCGATCAGAAAACCAGTAGCTGGAGGTATCCATGAAGGTATATTTAGATTCTGAGACATCTCAATAGCTGGCTCAAGCAAAGACCAGAAGCTTGCAGCTATCATCACGCCTGCGGCAAAACCAAGAGCAACATCAAGAAGTTTCTTGTTAACATTTCTCACAAATAAAACAAGGGATGCTCCCACAGCAGTCAATCCCCATGTAAAAACTCCAGCAATTAGAGCCTGAACAGCAGGAGATATGGACTGCATGTAAGTTTCTATCATTTTTCAATTATAATATAAATCATGACAAAGCCAAAAATAGTGCTCAGCAGATGTTTTTTAAAACCTGTGAGGTATAATGGTGGAATGGTCTTTGATGAATTTGTTGAAAAACTTAAGCCTTACATTGAATATATAGATTTTTGTCCTGAATCTGACATAGGGTTAGGAGTTCCAAGGAAAAGATTAATAATTGTTGACAATGGATCATCAAAAAGATTAATTCAACCTGAGACTGGAAAAGACTTCACTGACAAAATGCTTGAATATGTTGATAAAACCATCTCTTCAATAACTAACATTGACGGATTTATTCTTAAAGCAAAGTCCCCTTCCTGCGGAGTGGGTTCAACAAAGCTTTACAGAAATGGTTCTGTAGCTGGAAAAACTGATGGTTTCTTTGCTGAAGCAATAAGAAAACACTTTCCATACCTGCCCGTTGAAGATGAAGGAAGGTTAAGAGATGAAGGAATCAGAACAAATTTTCTTACAAGAATATTCGCCTTTTCTGAGATTAGAAATCTTTTTAAAAATCCAGAACCCAAAAAATTGATACAGTTTCATTCTCAATATAAATATCTCCTTATGACCTATAGTCAAAAATCTCTGAAAGAACTCGGTCAATTAGTAGCTGATGCAAGCATTCCCTTTGAGGAAAAAATTAACAGATACAGAATACAATTTTACAAAGCTTTTTTAAAAAAACCCTCAAAAAAAAGACATGTAAATACACTCATGCATTTAATGGGTTATGTTTCAAAAAAAATAACTTCCAGAGAAAGGAATCATCTAATTAATTTAATCAATAAATATAATGAGGGAAAAATACCTTTAAAAGTCATACTTGAGCTAATTAAGAGCCTGTCTTACAGGTTTGACAATGAATACATACTTGTTCAAAAATATCTGGAACCCTATCCTGAAGATTTAGATGTATAAGAGAGCTATTTACTGGTTCAAAAGAGACCCTCTAAAAAACAGAATTATAAAGCCTGGTAAGGGACATGAAAAAATCGTGTTGATACTGAAAGGAAAAGTTAGAGCAACCGGTATATGGAATGGAATTCTTACTGAAGGACAGGCTATTCATATTGTAGAGGAAGAAAGCCTTTACTTTGAAAATCTCTCCAGTGAAGAGACAATCTATATAATTGCAGGTGGACATTCAGAGAAAGAGCATCACCATTAAAAAGATGAACACTTATGAAAACAGTTTTACTCATAAGTGCAACGAGTTTTATTAAGATCCTGCTAATATAGTAAACATCTGATTTTTCTGCCTCGGATAGTTTTAAGTTCGGGAATATTATTTTCACAGATAGACATTTTGTAGTCGCATCTATTGAAGAATCTGCAACCCTTTAAATTCCATGAGAGTTTCTCTTCAGTTGATATTCTTGGTGTTTTTTTTCTATTTCTTCTATGAAAACCTGGAATACTATTTATAAGAACCTGTGTATAAGGATGAAGTGGATTTTTAAATATTTCTCCTGTCTGCCCCTCTTCAACGATTCTTCCAAGATGCATTACTGCTACATAGTGACTTATGGTTCTCACAATGTTTAAATCATGAGTAATGAATAAAATTCCCATTTTCCTGCTTTCTTTTATTCTTGTCAATAACTGTAAAAGAGAAGCCTGCAGAGAAATATCAAGAGCAGAAAGTGGTTCATCAGCTATCAAAATTTCTGGATTCAGTATTAATGCCCTTGCAATGGCTACTCTCTGTCTTTGACCACCACTTAGTTGATGGGGATATCTGTCAAGTATTGTTTCATCAAGTCCCATTTCTTTGATAATTTCAATAATTTTTAATTTTGCCTCCTCTGCAGAAAATTGACCATGTATTTTTAATGGTTCTTCCACAATACTCTGAATTTTCATTCGTGGATTCAAAGATGCATACGGGTCCTGAAATACTATACTTACTGATTTTCTGAAAATCACTGAATCATCCTTTTTCATCTGCCATATATTGTGTCCTTTGAAAAGGATATGTCCACTATCTGGTTTTATCAACTTAATTAAAAGTCTTGCCACTGTAGATTTTCCAGAACCACTCTCCCCAACAAGAGCAAAAATTTCATCTCTATTAATTTCAATGTTTAGGTTTTCCACTGCTGGAATTTTTAAGGTTTCAATTTTGAAAGTTTTATTTAAGTCAATTGTTTTTAAAAATCCCAATTATGTCTCCCAGATACTAAACTCTTCAATTAATCTAATTCCAGTATAATAGCAGCACATTTCATGGTCAAAATTGTTAATAAAGCATCTTTCAATACCATCTTCAAAGATAATTCTGACAAGGCATAGTCCACCGGGCAGATGTGAGTTTTTTTCTTCAATGACCTCTCCTATACCCCAGCAAGCATAATTTAGATGCCTTACTTTATCGCCTATTTTTAAATAAGTTCGTGCACGCATTTTTTAATTATACCATTTGCAATACAGGTGCAAATAGCTTTAAAATACATGCATGGACAATGTTTTAATCCGTGCTGTTAACTGGCTCGGTGATGCTGTAATGAGTCTGCCTGCTATAAGAGGAATTCGGAAGCTTCATTCAGATTCAAATATCTCAATTCTCGTAAAGGAAAAACTTGCTGACTTATTTAAATGGGAAAGTTCCATTAATGAGGTAATTATTTATAAAACCAGAATTACAGATAAAATAAAGATAATCAAGGAATTAAGAAAAAAGAAATTCAAGAGAGCCTATCTTCTTCAGAATGCCTTTGACGCTGCTTTAATAAGCTTTCTTTCAGGAATTCCTGAAAGAGTTGGATGGAACAGAGACATGAGAGGACTGCTTCTTACCCATCCTGTTCCGTATCATGGAGAGGACAGAAAAATCCACCACATTGATTATTTTTTTGAGATTCCTAAAAGATTTAATCCTTCTCTTTCTCCTGATTATCCATGGATAAATCCTCCAATTGAAGAAAGATTAAAAGCAAGAGAGAAATTAAAAGGACTTAAAAGACCTGTTCTTGCAGTTGCTCCCGGTGCAAAATATGGAGATACTAAAAAATGGGAAACTCACAAATTTATTGAAATAGTTGAAAGATTTACTGAAAAGGGCTCTGTTGTTATTTTTGGAAACTCTGCGGAGGGCTTAAAAATTGAAAATTCCAGTGTTTATGACTTTACAGGGAAAACCTCTCTAAGTGAATTAATATGTCTTCTTTCAGAATGTGATCTCTTGCTTTGCAATGACTCTGGGATAATGCATCTTGGTTATGCAACAGGAGTTCCTCTTGTTGCCATATTTGGCTCTACCTCGCCAGAGCTAACAGGACCACCAAAATTTGCAGGAAAAGTTATAAGAAGTAATATGAGCTGTAGTCCTTGTTTTAAAAACAGATGCGATGACATAAAATGCATGAAATCCATTGATGTTGAAGAAGTATGGAATGTTCTTTTAGAACTTTTTCCCTCTAATCGTGCAGTATTTTTTGATAGAGATGGAACACTATGTAAAGATGCAAATTACTTAAGAAGATGGGAAAATTTTGAGCTTTTTCCCGAGATTGAAAGCCTCAGAGAATTGAAGGATGCTGGATTTCTTCTCATTGGAGTTACAAATCAGTCTGGCATCAGAAGGGGTATTGTTGAAGAGGAGTTTGTAAAAGAAGTTAATAAATTTTTTATTGAAAAATACGGATTTGATGATTTTCTTTACTGCCCACATCATCCTGAGGACGGATGTTTTTGCAGAAAACCAAATCCTGGAATGCCTTTAATAGCCCGTTACAAGTACAATATTGATTTTAAAAACTCCTATGTTGTGGGAGACAAACAGATAGATATTGAGCTTGCCAGATCAATTGGTGCAAGAGGTATTCTTATTGGAAAAGATGCTAAGAATTTGAAAGAAGCAGTGGAGATTATAAAAAGGGATATGAATGCTTGAAAGAGTAAAAAAACTTCTTCTTGTTAAACCAAGTTCTCTTGGAGATATTGTTCACAGTTTAGCTTTTTTAAATGCAGTAAAAGAAAACTTTCCAGATATTAAAATTCACTGGATTGTCTCAAAGGAATTTGAAGAGCTTTTAACTGAACATCCCTTGATTGACAAAGTTATTACAGTGGATAAAAACAGATGGAAGGACATAAAAAACATTGCTCTGACTGTCAAGGAGTTTCAAAGTTTGAGAGAAAAGTTGAAAAATGAAAAATATGATATTACAGTGGATCTTCAGGGGCTTTTTAGAAGTGGATTTATTACATGGTTGAGTGCTTCTCCAGTAAGAGCAGGATTTAAGGAAGCAAGGGAGTTTAGCTCCTGTTTTTACAACAAAAAAATCTCTGTTTCAGTAGACACACATGCTGTTTTGCGTTATCTTGAGGTTGCAAAAGCATTTGGGTGCAAAATCAATTCCGTAAAGTTCCCTCTTCCTCAGGAAAAAGAACCAGACTGGCTCAGTGAATTTAATGATTTTGTTGTAATAATTCCATCAACGAGATGGCAGTCAAAAAACTGGCCCCTACCCTATTTCATTGAGATTATAAAGATGTTACCTTACAATTTTTTAATTATTGGTTCAAAGTCTGATGAGGCAGAGGCTTTCAAAATTGAACAATATACAAAAGGTAAGGCAAGGTCAGTAGCAGGTAAAACAACTCTCAAAGAATTAATTGCCGCATTTAAAAAATCTCTCTTTGTTATAACCCCTGATACTGGAACCATGCATCTTGCAGTTGCCTGTGGTAAAAAAGTAGTTGCCCTATTCGGCCCCACATCTCCTCAAAGAACAGGACCATTTGGACAAGGTCATTTGATAGTAAAGTCAGAGCTGCCATGCAGCCCATGCTTTAGAAGACATTGCAGGGATCAAAAATGTATGAGAGAAATCACACCTCAGGTGGTATATAATAGAGTAGTTGAATGGATGGCAACATGAAGTATCAAAAAGGTATGAGATGGTTAGAGTTAAAATTTGTGGAATAACAAATCTTGAAGATGCTTTGTGGGCAGCAGAATGTGGAGCTGATGCCATAGGTTTTATTTTCTATAAAAAAAGTCCACGATATATAGAACCTCAGAAAGCAAAAGAGATAATAAAGTCTCTTCCTCCTTTTGTAAACTTTGTTGGTGTTTTTGTAAACGAAGATTTTGAAAAAATTAAAGAAATCATGGCCTTTACCGGAATTGATACAGTTCAGCTTCATGGAGATGAGCCTCCTCAAGTTTGCAATAATTTCCAGAGGGTTATTAAGGCATTTAGAATTAATGAAACTGGAAATCTACCAGATGGTAAATCTTTAAAAGAAGTATTGAATGATTACAATGTATCAGCCTTTCTTCTTGACAGTTTCAGTAAAGATGAATATGGTGGAACAGGAAAAACATTTAATTGGGAATGTGTCAAAGTAGCGAAACAGTTTGGCAGGGTTATACTTTCAGGTGGATTGAATATATTCAATGTGGAAGAGGCAATAAAAAAAACATCTCCCTACGGAGTTGATGTAAGCAGTGGGGTGGAGCTTTACAAAGGCAAAAAAGACCCTGAGCTTGTAAAAAAATTTATTGAAAAAGCAAAATCTAAAAAAATTAAAGGAGAAAAAGATGATTGAATGGTTACCTTATGAAGAAAATTCATTTAAAAAGGCAGAAATTGAAGACAAACCAATTTTTCTTCACATTACTGCAAAATGGTGTAATTACTGTAAAAAAATGAAAGAAGAATGCCTTGATGATTATGAAATCGCAGAAATTATAAATAAAAACTTTATTCCTGTTCATATTGACAGAGATGAAAGACCTGATCTGGATCTATTTTATCAAAAGGCTTCATACATTATTGGACAGGGAAGTGGCTGGCCTCTTAATCTTTTTTTAACTCCCGAGGGTAAGCCTTTTTCTGGTGTGAACTATAGCATTAATGAAGGAAAAAATCATTTTAAAACAATGATAGAAAAAGTTATTGATCTTTATAAAATGAACAAAGAAAAAATTTTGCAGCGTTCTCAAACAATTGTTGATGCAGTTAAGCCAACAATGGTTATGCCTTCTGAAATTAGGCAGGAACTTCTTCAAAATCCTGAGGAAGAGATAGTAAAAGAAATTGATTTTGAATTTGGCGGGTTTAAAAAGACTCCTAAATTCCCGATTTATGCTCATATTGATTTGCTTTTGTGGAGATACTGGATAAGACCAAAACCATGGATTAAATCTGCAATTGAAACAACCCTAAAAAGCATGGTTTCTGGAGGAATTTATGACCACCTTGAGGGAGGATTTCATAGATATGCCACTGACAGAGCATGGTTAATGCCACATTTTGAAAAACTCGCCATAGATAATGCATGGCACATAATAAATTATCTTGATGCATACAATATCTTAAAGGATCCCTTTTACATGGACATAGCTATTGAAATAGTTAATTACCTGAAAAACAATCTCTTTTCTCCGGAAGGCTATTTTTATTCAAGCCAATTTGCCGATCCTTTTTACTACACATGGCAGGAGCAAGAACTCAGAGAAATTTCTGACATGACAATTACACTTGTAGAGGGAAAGGCAATGATTGGTGAGAGATTTGTTCTCATTGGCAGAGATAGGGAATTGATTAAACAGTTAAAGGAGAGTTTCATTTTAAAAAGAAAACATAGGCAGTCTCCAGAAACAGATAAATCAATTTATTGTTTTGTAAATGGAGTTTGTGCCGAGGCATTTATTAAAGCATGGAGAATTATTAAAGATAAAAACCTGCTTAATATGGCTCTATCAGCCATTGATAATACTCTAAGAGCTTTATTTGATGAAAACACTCTTTACAGAACCAAAAAGATACATGCTTTGCTTGATGACTACGCCTATATAACTTCAGCGCTAATTTCAGCATATGAGGTAACTTCAAAAGATGAGTATTTAAATAAGGCAACTATCATAACAGAAATGGCAATAAATAAGCTCTGGGATGAAGAATATGGTGGATTCTATGACTCTGAAGAGTCAATTTTTTCCATCAGACATAAGAGTATTCATGACACGCCCTACCCTTCAGCAAATTCAATAATGATAATTAATCTTCTGAAATTGCATGCAATTAAGAGAAATGAAAAATATTTTGATCTTGCAAACATGTCTTTAAAAGCCTTTTCAAATTTAGCTTCCCCATATCTTTCGCCTTACTATATTAAAGCATTGCTCAGTTATTTTGACTTGCTAACATTGAATTTTTATACTACTGTAGAGTCTAATATTGGAAAAGCAACAATTCATCAGATAACACCTTTTACAGTTATTGCTCATAGACAAAAGGACGGCAACTACATAATCCCCTCAGTTGGCTCAAAGTATTTTGATCAAATCTATGAGCCAGAAGAGTTAGCAAAATTTTTGAAATTGTGAAAAATATATTATAAATAAAAAAATTCTTATAGGATGGGATTATGGATATTAAAATTCTTGGTCCTGGTTGTGCTAACTGCTATAAGGTTGAAGAAACAGTGAAAAAAGTTGTATCCCAACTTGGTATTCAGGCAGAAATGAGTCATATCAAGGATATGAAGGAGATTTTTAAATATACACAAGTCATGCCTGGCTTACTTGTTAATGGAAAACTTAAACATGCAGGATTTCCACTTCCATCAGAAGATAAAATAAGAAATATCTTGATTGAAGAGCTCAGTTCAAAATAATTTTATACGAAAATAAAAAAAATTTAATTTGTTTTGTGTGAGGAAATCGAATAAAATTGAGATATGTTAGATTTCCTCACATATACATTTCCCATATCTGGAGTTACAACCAATGTTCTTATTCCGCCGCTCGTTGCTTTTATTGTCTCTTTTTTTACATCAATGGGAGGAGTATCAGGTGCTTTTCTTCTTCTGCCTTTTCAAGTAAGTGTTCTTCAATATAGTTCTCCAGGGGTAAGTGGAACAAACTTTATTTTTAATGTTGTTGCCATTCCTTCTGGGGTTTATAGATATCATAAAGAAAAGAGAATTCCATGGCCTCTTGCATGGGTTGTTATGATAGGAACTGTTCCTGGAATTATAATTGGTTATTACATAAGAATAAAAATCCTTCCAGACCCTAAGTCTTTTAAATTTTTCGTAGGTCTTGTATTATTTTATATTGGTGTAAGACTTTTTCTTGATGCCTTTAAAAAGAAAAAAGCAGAAACACAGAAAAAGTTTGACCAGAAGCTTACCAAAGAAGCTACTGTTAAAACAATCTCTTTCAGTTTAAAAAGAACTGAATACGAATTTTGGGGTGAGAGATTTTCATTCAGCACAATCTGGGTATTTATTGTCGCCTTTGTTATTGGAGTAATAGGTGGAGCCTATGGAATCGGTGGTGGAGCAATCATGTCACCTTTTTTGGTAACATTTTTTAAGCTTCCTGTTCACAGTATAGCAGGAGCATGTCTTATGGGTACTGCCACAGCTTCTGTTTTTGGGGTTCTTTATTATGCAATTCTTCCTTCACCTGCGGGACTTCAGACAAGTCCTGACTGGTTACTTGGTTTACTTTTTGGTATTGGTGGTGCTTTTGGTATATATCTTGGAGCAAGAATGCAAAAACATGTTCCTCAGAAATATATAAAGCTTATTTTAAGCATCTTGATAGTTTATATTGCCTTAAGATACATTATTCAGTTTTTCTATTAAGCTCGTGCCAGGGTTATAGCGTGAACTTCTTTCGCTCCTGCTTTTTTAAGCTCCTTTGAACATTCCATTAAAGTAGCTCCAGTTGTAACCACATCATCAATAAGTCCTATTTTTAAGCCTTTAACCAAGGTTATTACCTGATAAGCCATTTTTACATTGTTCAATCTATCTTTAGCATCAAGAGAGGCTTGGTCAAGGGTATTTTTGATTTTAACAAGAATTGATAGGGATAAAGGGATTTTCCATGCCTTCGCACATTCCTTTGCAAGGATTGCTGATTGATTGAACTGTCTTTGTCGGAGTTTGTTTATATGCAAAGGCACAGGAATTAAAATTTCAACATCTGGTGCTGTAATTGAGCTAAGAAGTCTGCCAAGTTGTTTGCCAATTCTTTTTATTCCTCCATATTTAAAACAATGTATAGCCTCTTTGAGAACTCCTTCATATGCTCCAAAAGAATTTAAAGAATCAACATATTTCCAGAAATCGCTGTGAAACTTTCCTGTTGTGATTTTGTGTAAACTGAAACCCTCAATTTTCCTCCAGCAACACTCACAAAAGGGCGAATACATCCAGTATGATTTTTTATTGCAAATTGGGCAGTGCTCGAAAAAAACTAAATCATAAAGGAGACTCCTTAACGATAATCTCATCTCTTTTTTGTCCTGTAGAAATAATCTGAATTTTAATCTTTAATGAATCCTCTATGAGTTGGAGATATTTTTTAGCATTATCAGGTAAGTTTTCATAATTTTTGATACCTCTTGTGCTTTCTTTCCAGCCTGGAAGTTCTTCATACACAGGAGTGCAATTTTCAAGAATTTCAAGCTCTTTCGGAAACTCCTCCAAAATCCTGCTGCCGTATTTATATCCAACGCATATTTTCAATTTATCAATTCCATCAAGAATATCAAGCTTTGTTATTACTAAACCTGTAAATCCGTTTACTCTTACAGAATGCCGTAATCCCACAAGGTCAAGCCATCCGCATCTGCGAGGTCTTCCAGTAGTTGCTCCATATTCTCCACCCTTTTGCCTGATGTATTCACCAAGTTCATCTTTTATCTCTGTAGGAAAAGGTCCACCACCTACCCTGGTAGTATAAGCCTTTACAACTCCTATAATGCTGTTAATTTTTATGGGACTTACTCCAGCTCCTGTGCAGGCACCTCCAGCTACTGTATTTGAAGAAGTAACATAGGGATATGTTCCATGGTCAATGTCAAGAAGACTGCCCTGAGCACCTTCAAATAGGACATTTTTACCACTGTCAATTGCTTCATTTATAAGGATATCTGTGTCAGCAATATATTTTTTCAGTTTATCTCCATAATTCATATATTGATTGAATATATCTTCTGCATTCAATGACTCAGCATTGTATAAATTTTTAAGTAAAAAATTTATAACTTCAAGATTTGCCTGAATTTTGTTTTTGAGGATTTCAGGATAAAGCAAATCAATCATTCTAACACCGTTTCGAGCAATCTTATCAGTATAACAAGGCCCTATGCCTTTTTTTGTTGTTCCAATTTTTTTCTTTTTTTCAGATTGCTCTTCTATGGCAATGTGGTAGGGCATTATGAGATGACAGTGCTTTGCAATGTATAGATTGTTGTCAATTTCTATTCCTTTATTTTTAAGAGTTTCTATTTCTTTTAATAAACCTCCCGGGTCCAAAACCACTCCATTTCCTATAATGCATTTCTTATTTTTATGAAGAATACCAGATGGAATCAAATGAAGTATATACTTTTCATCTCCTACAACAACTGTATGTCCTGCATTACATCCTCCCTGAAATCTCACAACATAATCGCACTTTTCTGTTAAAAAATCAACTATTTTACCTTTTCCTTCATCTCCCCATTGTGCTCCTATGATAACAACTGTTGGCATTTTCTTTCTCCTGTTATTTAATGAGTAGAAATATAAACTGGTTTTACTTCCAGAATATTTGGAAGTTTCTTTATTCTATCAATTATTTCCTCTGTCAATGGAGCATCAATACTTATAACAGAAAAAGCTATGCCTCCTGCTTCCTTCCTTCCAAAATGCATGTGCCCAATATTGATATTGTTCTGTCCAAGCAGAGTTCCGATATTGCCAATAACACCGGGACGGTCCCAGTTTCTCATAAATATCATGTTGCCTTCGGGAATGATCTCCATGGAAATATCATTAATTTGAACAATTCTTGGGTCTTTTCTACTTAAAAGTGTTCCAGCAATAACTGCTTTGTCATCTTTTCCAATTAGAATTATTCGGACAAGACTCTGATAATCACCTGCTTCTTTTCCTTTTATTTCTTTAACTTCTATACCTCTTTCTTTTGCAATAAATGAAGCATTAACATAGTTTACAGGCTCTCCAAGTATGGGATCTAAAATTCCTTTTAGTGCTGCAGCAGTCAATGCCTGCGTGTTAAGATCAGAAATTTCACCAAGATATTCAATCTGAACCTGTTTGATGCTTTTAGTAAAAATCTGAGAAACAAAACTTCCCATTCTTTCAAGCAATACAAGATAGGGTCTGATAAGTGGGACCTGATCAAAGGGAATTGATGGGAAATTAACAGCATTACGGATAGTTCCATTAATTAAATAATCTACTACCTGTTCTGCTATTGCAACTGCAACATTTTCCTGAGCTTCTACTGTAGATGCCCCAAGATGAGGAGTACAGATTACTCGGTCATCTGCTATTAGAGGATAGCCTTCTTCAGGAGGTTCTTTTTCAAAAACATCCAAAGCAGCGCCGGCAACTTTTCCTGACTGAATTGCCTCATAAAGGTCCTTTTCATTTACTATACCGCCACGAGCACAGTTAATTATATAAACTCCATTTTTCATTTTCGCAATCGTATCTTTATTTATTAAATACTTGGTTTCAGCAGTCAAAGGAGTATGAATTGTAATAAAGTCTGATTCAGTAAAGAGTCTATCAAGGTCAGTCTTTATAATTCCAAGTTCTTCAGCTTTTTCATCACTTAAAAAAGGATCGTAGGCTAAAACATTCATACCCATACATTGCATTCTTTTTGCAACTTCTGAACCAATTCTACCAAGTCCGATTATTCCAAGAGTTTTATTGTAAAGTTCAACTCCCATGAATTTTTTCTTTTCCCATTTTCCTTCTTTCATTGAAGCTGTTGCTTGAGGAATTCTTCTTGCTAAAGAAAAAAGCATTGCAATTGTGTGTTCTGCAGTAGTTATAGTATTTCCTCCAGGAGTGTTCATTACAACAATTCCCTTCTTTGTTGCAGCAACTTTATCCACATTGTCTACACCTGTTCCTGCTCTACCTATAACTTTAAGCTTATCTGCAGCTTCAATGATTTCAGCAGTCACCTTTGTAGCGCTTCTTATAATCAAAGCATCATACTCTCCAATTATTGCTTTAAGTTCTTCTGATTTCAATCCTGTTTTTACATCAACTTGAAGTCCTGCTTTTTTTAAAATTTCGACTCCTTTTGGAGAAATGCTGTCACTGACAAGAACTTTCACTTAATCTCCTCCTTTGAAAAAATTTCTTCTGCCTTTGCAACACCTTTACCAAAAGTAACAGGGTATCCAAGCTCTTTAAGTGTCATTTCAAGTGCTGAAATTCCAACAATTACATCAAATTTATCAGCATATCCAAGATGGGCAATTCTGAATATCTTACCTTTAAGTTTATCCTGTCCACCAGCTGCTGTAACACCATGTTTTTCTCTTAAAGTTTTGTAAATCATCTGTCCATCAATTCCTTCAGGTGCTTCAATTGCTGTAACAGCATTGCTTGGTGTGCCTTTTGGAAACAAATTGAGTCCTATTTCTTTTGCTGCTTCTCTTGTAGCATGAGACAGTAGAGAGTGCCTTCGGAATATGTTTTCAAGTCCTTCTTTTTGCATGAGTTTCAAAGCTTCATTAAGCCCGACAATAAGAGATACAGCTGAAGTAAAGTTTGTTTGATTTTTTGCAAGGTTTTCTCTTTCTTTTTTAAGATTAAAATAAAATCTTGGCATTTTTGATTTTTCATTTCTTTTCCAAGCCTTTTCACTTACACTTATAAATGCAAGCCCTGGTGGAAGCATAAATCCTTTCTGAGAACCACTTACCATTACATCAATTCCCCATTCATCAGTTTTTATGTCATGGGCAACAAGTGCGGAAATGGCGTCAACAATAAATAATGTGTCATCATAATTTTTTACTATCTTTCCAACTGCCTCAACATCATGATACACACCTGTGGAAGTCTCACTTGCCTGAATAAAAATGCCTTTAATATCTGGATGTTTCTTTAATTCTTCATCAACTCTATTAACATCAACTGAATATCCCCATTCAACTGCAATTTCATGAACAGTTAAACCATAAGCCTGAGCAATTTTTACCCATCTTTCACCAAATTTACCACCATTTATTACAAGAACTTTTTCACCGGGTGAAAAAAAGTTGTTTACTGCAGCAACCATTCCACCTGTGCCAGTAGAGCAAAGTATTAAAACATCATTTTTAGTCTGATAAATCCATTGAAGGCCCTTTTTGGCTGAATCCAGAATTGGTAAAAAATCAGGACTGCGATGATGAATTATGGGCATTGCCATACTAAGAAGTACTTCCGGCGGGACTGGAGTTGGTCCTGGTGCAAGCAGATATTTTTTCAAAAGCATCTCTTCCTCCTTTTATCTACATAATTTAGATAATAAAATATATTACCATAACTTGAGCTTTTTGAAATACCTTTTCTGAAACTTGAAATCAGGATAGCTAACAATATTCTATATTTATGATATAATATTTTTTTATGCATTACATTGGAATTGACATAGGTGGCACAAATATCAAGATTGGAATAATCTCAAAAGACTGGAAAATTAGAAAAATATGTAAATTCCCAACTGGTAGTAATCCAATGGAAATAATCATTGATGAACTGGACAGTATTTTGAAGGAATTTAATGTGCTTGGAATAGGAGCTGGTGTTGCTGGGCTGGTGGATACTGAAGGCAATGTAATTGAGACAGCCAACATCCCATTTTTCAATAATTATCCGTTGGGTAAAGAATTAAAAAACAGATATAATGTGGAAGTAAAAATAGATAATGATGCAAATGTAGCAACAGTTGCAGAAGCTTTTTTTGGAGAAGGCAGAGGTGTTCAAAATTTTATTCTTCTTACACTTGGAACAGGCATTGGTAGTGGTTTATGGTTTAATGGAAAAATTGCTCAGTTTCCAATGGAAGTTGGACATATGAGCATAAATTATAAAGGAAAATCCTGTAGTTGTGGTTCTTTAGGATGTGTGGAACTGTATGCTTCAGCGAGAGCAATAAAAGACAGTTTAACAGAAAAAATCGAAAATGGTGAAGAAAGTTATATAAAAGAGCTCTATGAAGGAAATTTTTACAAAGCAACTTCTTTAGACATATACAGAGTAGCAATGGAAGGTGATCCTGTTTGTAGAGCTGTTCTTAAAGAAGCAGGTAAAGCCCTTGGCGCTGCAATAGCAAATTTAATAAATCTTTTCAGACCAGAAAAAATCATTTTAACTGGAGGACTTTCTCAGGCAGTAAATATTTATATTGAGACAGCTATTCAGGAAGCTAAAAAAAGAGCAATGAAAACCCTTGCCTCAGCTGTGCAAATCACTACATCAAGCCTTGTAGACAAGGGTGGTGTTTTAGGCGCAGTGGCAGTATTAAGAGAATTATGCAGAGAATAAGAAATTTTGCAATAATTGCCCATATAGATCACGGAAAATCTACCCTTGCTGACAGACTCCTTGAGTTTACAGGTGCTGTTAATCTTGGAGGGAAAATGGGACAAATTCTTGATTCAATGGATCTTGAAAGAGAAAGAGGTATTACTATTAAGGCTCATGCAGTAAGGCTTAACTGGAAAGCTCAGGATGGTGAAACTTATATTTTGAATCTTATTGATACTCCAGGACATGTAGATTTTTCCTATGAAGTATCCCGTTCATTAGCCTGTTGTGAAGGAAGTCTTCTTGTTGTTGATGCTACACAGGGGGTAGAGGCTCAAACAGTTGCAAATGCTTATCTCGCAATAGATCACAATCATGAAATAATTCCAGTTATAAATAAGATCGATCTTCCTCAGGCAGATCCAGAAAGAGTAAAAAAACAGATAGAAGACATTCTTGGGATAGACAGTTCAGAAGCAATTCTTGCTTCTGCAAAAGAAGGTATTGGAACTAAAGAAATTCTTGAAGCAATTGTAAAAAGAATACCTCCGCCAAAGGGTGATCCTAAAGCGCCTCTCAGAGCAATGATATTTGATTCATGGTTTGACAATTACTTAGGTGTTATTATTCTTGTTAGAGTTTTTGATGGAAAAATTAAACCTGGGATGAAAATAAAACTAATGGCAACTTCAAAGGAATACGAGGTTCAAAGACTTGGGATACTTACTCCTTTCCCAAAAGACATTGAAGTGCTTTCAGCAGGTGAAGTTGGATTTATTATTGCTGGAATTAAAAATATTTCTGATACAAAAATAGGAGATACGGTGACTCTTGCAGAGACTCCTGCCAGTGAGCCTCTACCAGGTTTCAGAGAAGTTAAACCAATGGTATTTTGTGGACTTTATCCAGTACAGACAAATCAATATGAAGAATTAAAATCTGCACTTGAAAAACTAAGACTTAATGACTCCTCATTTTTCTTTGAGCCAGAGACCTCAGCAGCTCTTGGATTTGGTTTTAGATGCGGTTTTTTAGGCTTGCTTCATATGGAAATTATAAAAGAGCGACTTGAAAGAGAGTTTAATCTTTCGCTGATAAGCACAGCTCCAACAGTAAGATATAAAATTGTTGATAAAAAAGGTGAATATCTCATTGACAATCCAAGCAAAATACCCAAAATTTATGAAAGAATTGAAGAGCCTTTTATGAAGGTTTCAATAATTGTTCCTGAAGAGTTTGTAGGAGAAATTCTAAAGTTGTGTCAGGAAAGAAGAGGAATTCAGAAAGAGTTTTCATACATCACAAAAGAAAGAGTTCTTCTTGTTTATGAAATGCCATTAAATGAAATCCTGTGGGACTTTTATGATAAACTCAAGTCCCTTTCAAAAGGATATGCATCAATGGATTATGAATTCATCGGATACAGACCAGGCGAACTTGTAAAACTTGACATACTCATTAATGGAGAGCCAGTAGATGCTTTATCTGTCATTGTTCATAAAGACAAAGCCTACTGGAAAGGCAGATCAATAGCTCAAAAATTAAGAACAGTAATACCAAGACAGCTTTTTGAAGTTATAATTCAGGCTGCTATTGGAGGCAAAGTTATAGCAAGGGAAAGTATTGCTCCACTTAAAAAAAATGTTTTAGCAAAATGTTATGGAGGTGATGTAACAAGAAAAAAGAAGTTACTTGAAAAGCAAAAGGAAGGGAAAAAAAGAATGAAACAAATTGGAAGAGTTGAAATACCACAGGAAGCATTTCTATCAGTTTTAAAAGTTGAATAGGAGGATAAATGACAGGCAAAAAAATTCTTGAATATATAAAAAGCATAGGCATTGCAATATTGATTGCTCTTTTCATAAGAGCTTACATTGTTCAAGCCTTTAAAATACCGTCAGGTTCAATGATTCCAACGCTCTTAATAGGAGATCATCTTTTGGTAAATAAGTTTATTTATGGAATTCATCCACCCTTTTCAGATCAAAGAATTCTTGTTTTTGAAAAACCAAAAAGAGGAGACATTATAGTTTTTAAATATCCTGAAGACCCAAGCAGAGACTTCATAAAAAGAGTTATAGCAGTTGAAGGAGATACTGTAGAGATAAGAAATAAAAAAGTTTTTGTTAACGGAGTTGAACTTAAGGAGCCCTATGCAAGATATACTGATTCATATATTCATCCAAGAGACCTTGATCCACGCGATAATTTTGGACCTGTAAAAGTTCCTCAAGGAAAGCTTTTTGTAATGGGAGACAACCGTGATCAAAGCTATGATAGCCGTTTCTGGGGATTTGTTGATCTGAAGGATGTAAAAGGCAAAGCACTCATCATATACTGGTCCTGGGATAATGAAAATCACAAACCAAGACTTGAAAGAATTGGTAAAATTATAAAGTAATGTTTACTGGAATTATTGTTGAAGTTGGAAAAATTCATGAAATCCAGAAAATTGCTCAAGGAGCAAGGCTAAAAATATTTTCAAAAAAATTAACAGAGAGCTCTCAGATAGGCGACAGTATTTGTGTTAATGGAGTTTGCCTCACAATTTGCGAGATAGATAAAACAAAAAACATAATTTCTTTTGATATATCTCATGAAACACTTCAAAAAACAACACTTGGTGAGCTAAAAAAGGGTGATTCTGTTAATTTGGAGCCTGCACTTACCCTTAATACTCCTCTTGGAGGCCATCTTGTAAGTGGTCATGTTGAAGGAATTGGGAAAATAAAAAAAATTGAAAAGATAGGGAATGATTTAAAGATAGAAATTGAAGCCTCAGAGGAAATTCTCAGATATTGTATAAAAAAGGGCTCTATTGCTGTTGACGGAGTAAGTCTTACAATTGTTGATTTATTTTCAAATTCCTTTACAGTTGTGATTATTCCTCATACTGCAAAGATGACAACTCTTGGATTAAAAAAAGTTGGAGACAAAGTTAACCTTGAATCTGATATAATTGCTAAATATGTAGAAAAATTTGTAAATCAATCTCTTGATAAAGAAGACAGACTTCTTAGAAAACTTAAACAGTATGATTATTTTTAAGGAGTCCAGATGAAATTTATAGTCTTAGCAGGCGGCTCTGGAACAAGGCTATGGCCTCTGTCAAGAAAAAACTTTCCAAAACAGTTTTTAAAGTTACATCCTCAAGAGGCTGAAAGCTTTTTTCAGAAAACATTGAAAAGACTCAGTTTTTATGAAGAAGCAGAATTTTTTGTTGTAACAAATAACAAACACAAATTTTATGTTATTAATCAAATTGAAGAAATTTCAAAAAAATTAAAAAATGATCCCAAATTCGAGATAATTCTTGAACCTGATTCAAAAAATACAGCTCCTGCAATTGCCTTGGCTATAAGATATGCAATGGAAAAAGGAGTTTCTCAAGAGGAAATATTTTTTGTCTCCCCATCTGATCATCTCATTAAGCCTGATAAAGAATTTATAGATTATATAAAAACCGCAGAACAGATTGCTAAAAAAGGACACATTGTAACATTTGGAATAAAACCAACCCGTCCTGAAACAGGCTATGGATATATAAAAGTCCGAGCGCCTGAAATTGAAAAATTTTTTAAAGTAGAAAAATTTGTTGAAAAACCTGACATTGAAACTGCGAAAAAATACATTGAAGAAGGAAACTACTTCTGGAACTCGGGTATGTTTGCTTTCAAAGCTGATACAATAATTGAAGAATTTAAACAACATGCTCCCCAGCTTGGTAAAATCTTTGAAGAATCTTATGAAAGAGTATTAAATGATTTTCAAACTCTTCCAGAGATATCAATTGACTATGCTATTATGGAAAAAACACAGAAAGCAGCACTGATTCCTGTAAACATATTCTGGTCTGACATAGGTTCCTGGGAATCTCTTTATGAAATCCTTGAAAAAGATTCGCAAGGAAATGCAGTACTTGCAGAGTCAATAAACATAGAGACAAAAGAAAGCTTAATTGTTGGCGACAAAAGAGTTATCGCAACTTTGGGACTTCAAGACACAGTGGTTGTGGAAACACAAGATGCATTGCTCATTGCAAAAAAAGGTGAATGTCAGAAAGTTAAAGAAATTGTCAAAATTCTTTCCCATAAGGCAGCTCCACTGGTTGAAGAGCATACAACTGTTTACAGACCTTGGGGAAGTTTTACTCTTCTTGAAACAGGACATAGATACAAAATAAAAAGAATCACAGTAAATCCAGGACAAGCTCTCTCACTTCAGATGCATCATCATAGATCTGAGCACTGGATTGTTGTAAGAGGAACAGCAAAGGTAAAAATTGGTGAAAAAGAACAGTTTGTTCACGAAAATGAATCAGTATATGTTCCAAAAAGCACCCTACACCGACTTGAAAATCCAGGTAAAATTCCTCTTGAAATAATAGAAGTTCAGGTTGGAGAATATGTTGAAGAGGATGATATAAAAAGATTTGAGGATCTTTATGGAAGATAGAATATTCAGAGAATACGATATAAGAGGCATTTATGGAAAAGACCTCACTGAAAATGTAGCTTATTTAATTGGAAAAGCTTTTGTTTCTTTAATATTTAATGAGATTGGAAGAGAACCGAAAAAATTATCAATTGGAATGGATGCAAGATTAAGTTCAGAGCCTTTAAAAAAGGCATTAATAAAGGGTATTACTGAAAGTGGTGTAAGTGTTATTGATATAGGTCTATGCCCGACTCCAGTTCAGTATTTTTCACTTTTTAATCTTCCAGTTGATGGTGGAGTAATGATAACAGGAAGTCATAATCCATCTGAATTTAACGGATTCAAATTAAGCATTGGTAAGGAAACAATATATGGAGAGAAAATTCAGACATTAAGAAAAATTATTGAAAATAAAAATTTTATTCACTCTAACAAAATCGGAAATATTGAAAAATACAACATCCTTGATGACTACATTAACTACATGATAAATCAATTTAAATCTTTTGAAGAAATTAAAGTAGTTGTTGATTCTGGAAATGGAACTGCTGGGATAGTTGCTCCTGCTATTTTAAAAAAACTTGGTGCTCAGGTTATAGAGCTTTACAGCGAGCCTGATGGTAGATTTCCAAATCATCATCCTGATCCTGTTGTTATGAAAAATATTCAGGATTTGATAAACACTGTAATAGCTGAAAAAGCTCATGTTGGTATTGGCTTTGATGGAGATGCAGACAGAATAGGAGTTGTTGATGAAGATGGCGATGTAGTATGGGGAGACAGGCTAATTATTATATTTGCAAGAGATATTTTACAAAATACCCCTCAATCAAAAATAATTGGCGAAGTTAAGTGCTCACAGGTAATGTATGAGGAAATTGTAAAATTCGGCGGAACTCCAATTATGTGGAAAACTGGACATTCTCTTATAAAGAAAAAGATGAAGGAGGAAGGAGCAGTGTTAGCAGGAGAGATGAGTGGTCATATATTTTTCAGTGATAGATATTTCGGATATGATGATGCAATATATGCAGCATTGAGATTAATAGAAATAATAAAAAAATCAGGTAAACCTTATGGATTAAAAAAACTTTTAAAGGGAGTAAAAAAAATGCAAAGCACACCTGAAATAAGAATTGACTGCCCTGATGAAAAAAAATTTTTGATTGTAGAAAAAATTAAAGAGCATTTTAAGCAATTTGAGTGCAATTTCATAGATGGAGTAAGAGTAAACTTTCCCAGAGGATGGGCTTTGATAAGAGCTTCAAATACCCAGCCTGCATTGGTTTTAAGATTTGAAGCTCAAACAGAAGAGGATATGGAAGATATAAAAACTCTTGTCCATCAAAAGCTTTTTGAAGTATTTCAATTTTTCAAAATATTATGATATACTTAAAAACTTTTAAAAAAGAGGTTTTTATGAAAAGAGCAATGGTTGTCATAATTTTGTTTGTTTTTCTATTTACATTGAAGTCTTTTGCCCAGGAACTTCCTGTAGTTACAGCCATTGAGATTAAAGGGCTTAAAAGAATTGAAGAGGCTGCGGTAAAAAATAAGATCTCTCTTAAACTTGGTGAAGTTATTTCTCAGGAAAAAATTTCTGAAGACATTAAATCAATCTACAAAATGGGGTATTTTGAGGATGTAAAAGTTGATATTGAGCCCTTTGAAGGTGGTGTAAAGGTAATCTATACTGTTAAGGAAAAACCAACAATTGTGAAAATAAGCTTTGAAGGAAATAAAGAATACGATGAAGACAAACTCAAGGAAGTTGTTGGAGTTACTCCAGGAGCTATTGCAGATATAACTCTTATAAATGATAATGCGTTAAAGCTTAAAGCATTTTATGAATCTGAAGGTTATTATTTCGCTAAAATCGTTCCAGTATTAAAGAAAAAAACAGAACAAGAGGTTGAACTTACCTATGTTATAGATGAAGGTAACAGAGTAAAAATAAAAGAAATCAAATTTGAAGGTAACAAAGCAATATCCTCAAGAAAAATTAAGAAAGTTATGTCAACCTCTGAAAGAAAGTTCTACTCCTTCATTACTGGTAGTGGATTTTATAAAAAATATGAGATGATGCAGGATTTAGAGAAAATAAAAGACCTTTACTATGACAATGGATATTTAAAAGTTTCTGTAGGAGAGCCAAAGATTGAGTTTTCTCAGGACAAGAAATGGATGACAATAACAATTCCTATTTCTGAAGGTCCGCAGTTTAAAATATCTTCAGTTAAACTCACAGGTTACAGAGACAGTAAAGAAGAAAAAGAGCTTAAAGAGCTTATAAAACTAAAACCTGGAGAAATATTTAGCAAAGCAAAGATGCGTAAAGATGTGGAGGCAATAACTTCATTTTATTCTGATCGTGGATATGCACTTGCAGGTGTTTCTCCTGATGTTATTCCAAATGAAGAAAAATTAACAGTTGATGTAATTTACAATGTAAAACCAGGGGATAAATTTACCATCGGAAGAATAAATATTTCAGGAAATACCAAAACAGTTGACAAAGTAATAAGAAGAGAGATCAGGGTTGATGAAGGAGATGAATACTCTGCATCAAAAATCCAGAAAAGTAAAAAAAGGCTTGAAGATCTTCAGTATTTTGAAACTGTAGATATAAATCAGAAACCTAACCCAGACAACAAAACAGTTGATCTTGATGTTAATGTTAAAGAAAAACCAACAGGATTTTTAACAATAGGTGGTGGTTATAGCTCAATTGACAATCTAATAGGTATGGTTGATGTCACTCAAAATAACCTTTTTGGCAGAGGTTATTCCTTAACTCTAAGGGGAGAACTTGGTGGAAGAAGTTCTTATTACACAGTTGCTTTTAGAGATCCCTGGTTTATGGACAAACCATTGCTTTTTGGTTTTAACATTTACAAACAAAAAAGAGAGTATGTTAACTACACAAGAGATGCAAAAGGCTTGTCTTTTACATTTGGTAAAAGGTATGGAGAAGACTGGTCTGCTTCAATAACTTATGATATTGAAAAATCCAGAGTTACAGATGTTGCAACAGATGCTGATATTATAATAAAAGACATGGAAGGAAACCTTCTTACAAGTGCTGTTACATTTCAAATAATAAACGACACCCGTGACAGTTATATTGATCCCAGTCAGGGAAGAAGATACTCCTTAAATTTAACCACAGCAGGTCTTGGAGGAAATACAGGTTTCTGGAAAACTTTACTCGATCTTGGTTGGTATATTCCAGTATTTGAAGAATCAACGCTACATTTAAGAGGAAGGCTTGGCATGTCTGATACTCTTTTTGGTAAAAAATATCCACTTTATGAAAGATTTTATATTGGTGGACTTGATACGATAAGAGGCGTTGGGTATGGTGAAGCTGGACCAAAGGACAGTAAAAATAAACCAATTGGAGCAAAAAGAGCAATAATATTCAACATTGAATATCTTTTCCCAATTGTAGCTGAAATGAAGTTAAAAGGATTACTCTTTGTTGATATGGGTAAAGGATACAATGAAGGTGAAAAATTTGGTTCTGATATAAAATATACAACAGGATTTGGCTTTAGATGGTTTTCACCACTTGGTCCTGTAAAAATAGACTATGGAATAAATCTTAATAGAAAGGAAGGAGAATCAAAGTCAAAAATTGAGTTTGGATTTGGTTCATTCTTCTAATTAAAACAATAAAACAGGAGGGAAAAGGAAATGAAAAAATTTCTATTTCTGGTAGTTGCAGTTTTCTTAACAATGTCTTTTGTTTCAGTTGCTCGTGCAGAGCTTAAAATTGGAGTGGTTGATGTTTACAGGGTGTTAAATGAGTCAGAGGAAGGGAAAAAAGCTGTAGGACAACTTCAGAATATGCTTGAAGAGATACAGAAAATTCTTGAAGAAAAACAGAAAAAAATTCAAACCTTAAAGGACGAACTTGAGAAAAAACGCTCTGTTTTAAGTGAAGATACAAGAAAAGCTAAGGAAGATGAAATTGATCGTCTTGGAAGAGAACTTCAAAGAACAGCAGCCGATTATCAGATGGAGTTTCAGAAAAAACAGAATGAAATTACTCAGAGCATGTTTAAAGAAATAAAACAACTAATTAATGAATATGCTCAAAAAGAAAGATATAGTCTCATAATTGAAAAAGTTGAACAGATTATCATTTTTACAACTCCTGAGGTTGATATTACAGATAAAATAATATCACTTTATAATCAAAAAACATCCCAGCAAAAAGGGAAAAAATGAAGCTTTTTGAAATAGCGAAAATTTTTAATGCAAAAGTTGAGGGAGATGGTAATATTGAAATAACGGGAGTAAAAGGCTTTGAAGATTCCCGGGAAGGCGATATTACTTACATAGCAAGTTCAAAATATATTGAATCTGCTAAAAACAGTAAAGCTTCTGCATTTATTGTAAAAGAAAAAATTGAAGAGATAAACAAACCTCAACTTATTACTGAAAATCCTCAATTTGTCTTTGCCAAGCTTCTTGAAATCTTTTATGTAAAACCTCATACACATAAAGGAATAAGCGAAAAAGCATTGGTGGCTAATACAGTTAAACTTGGCAATAATGTAACAATTTATCCTTTTGTCTATATTGAAGAAAATGTTTACATAGGAGACAACACTGTAGTTTATCCCTTTGTCTTTATTGGCAGGGAAACCTTAATAGGTTCTGATTGTATAATTTATCCTAATGTTACAATAAGAGAAAAAGTTAAAATCGGCTCAAGAGTAATAATTCATTCTGGAAGTGTCATTGGCTCTGATGGATTTGGTTATATCTTCCATGAAGGCAAACATCATAAAATTCCGCAAGTTGGTGGAGTAGTTATTGAAGATGATGTTGAAATTGGTGCTTGTGTTACAATAGACAGAGCTACAACAGGAAATACAATTATTGAAAAAGGGACGAAAATTGACAATCTTGTTCAAATTGCACACAATGTAAAAATTGGACAGAATTGTATAATCGTTGCACAGGTAGGAATTGCTGGAAGCTCTAATATTGGTGATGGATGCATACTCGCAGGACAGGTCGGTATTTCTGACCATGTAGAAGTTGAAGCAGGAACAATAATTACAGCAAAATCTGGAGTAATGCCTGGAAAACTATCAAAGGGAGTTTACTCAGGCATACCTGTATTTTCTCACAGAGAGTGGCTTAAAGCAAATGCAATTTTTCAAAAACTTCCAGAGCTTTACAGAAAAGTAAGAGAGCTTGAAGAAAAAATTAAACAACTTGAGCAAGCTTAAAAAGGAGGTTCGCGATGATTGATATTAAAGAAATAATGAATATTCTCCCTCACAGGTATCCTTTTTTGCTGGTTGATAGAGTTTTAGAAATTATACCCAATGAAAAAGCTATAGGAATAAAAAATGTTACAATAAATGAGCCCTTTTTCCAGGGACATTTTCCAGGAAATCCTGTAATGCCAGGGGTTCTGATAGTTGAAGCAATGGCTCAGGTAGCAGGTGTTCTTGCCTTTAAATCAGGTATAGAAGGAACAGGTGTTTTATTCTTAAGCATAGAAAAGGTTAAGTTTCGCAAGCCTATTACTCCAGGAGATCAAATTGTTTTTGAAGTCAATGTTGTTCATAGAAGAGGAGGAGTTTGGAAATTTTCAGGTATTGCTAAAGTTAATGAAAAAATTACCACAGAAGCAGAATTTACAGCAATGGTTACAAAGTGAGGTAAAGGTTAATGAGTCAAATACACAAAACAGCAATTGTTAGTTCTAAAGCAGAAATAGATGAAGATGTAGTTATAGGTCCTTATTGTATAATTGGAGACAATGTTAGAATAGGCAAAGGCACACGTCTTATTAATCATGTTCAAATTGAAGGAATAACTGAAATAGGGGAAAACTGCACAATATTTCCATTTACATCAATAGGTTTTCCGCCGCAGGATATTAAATATAAAGGACAACCAACAGGAGTTAAAATTGGCAGTAATAATACCATCAGAGAATATGTAACAATCCATAGAGCAAGTGTTTCAGGAGATGGCTGGACAGTAATCGGAGATAATAATTTTATCATGGCTTATGTCCATATTGCTCATGACTGCAAAATAGGAAACTCAGTAATCATGGCAAATCTTGCCACATTAGCTGGTCATGTTCAAGTTGAAGACTTTGCATTTATTGGAGGATTAGTTGCAGTGCATCAATTTACAAGAATAGGTGCTCATGCAATGATAGGAGGCTTTAGCGGAGTTGGACAGGATGTCCCTCCCTTTACAATGGCTTCAGGTCCAAGAGCAAAACTTTATGGATTGAATTCTGTAGGACTTAAAAGAAGAGGGTTCAGTGATGAAACCATCAATATATTAAAAAAAGCTTATAAAATTCTATTCAGAGACAAACTTCAATTAAAAGAAGCGATTGAAAAAGTTAAAAAAGAGCTTCCTCAGATTCCTGAAATCATTCATTTAATAGAATTCATAGAAGCAAACAAAAGAGGAATATGCAGATAGGAGTCATTGCTGCCGAAGGCTACTTTCCTCTTATCACTGTAAAAGCGCTACAGAGTAGGGGTTACAGAGTTATTACAGTCGCCTTACAGGGACTTGCCAATGATGAATTGAGCAAATACAGCGACTTATTTGAATGGATAAACATAGGTAAGGCAGGAGAGATTATAGATTTTTTAAAAAAAAATAATGTTAAAGAAGTGATTTTAACAGGTAAAGTGCCTAAAAAAATTATTTTTGAAAGAGAAAAAATTAAGCCTGACCTAAGAGCAATAAAAATGCTTTTTTCGGCTAAACTCAGAGGAGACAATGAACTTCTCAAAATAGTTGAGAAAGAACTTTTTAAAGAAGGAATAAAAATTGCCTGTTTGTCAGAATTCTGCCCAGAGTTACTTACTACTCAGGGAGTTCTTACAAGAAGAAAACCTACAAAAGAAGAATGGAAAGACATTGAATACGGATTTAGAATTGCAAAAAAAATTGGTGAACTTGACATCGGGCAAACAGTAGTAGTAAAAGAAAGATCTGTAATTGCTGTGGAAGCAATAGAAGGGACAGATGAAACAATTTTAAGAGCAGGAAGTTTTGTAAAAAATTCGGTTGTAGTAAAGGTTAGCAAACCTCAGCAGGATTTAAAACTTGACCCTCCTGCTGCTGGAGTGGATACAATAATAATCATGGGAAAAGCTAATGCTAAGGTCTTAGCCCTTGAAGCAGAAAAAACTTTTTTAATAGAAAGAGATAAAGTTATTGAAAAAGCTGATGAATTTAATATAACAGTGGTAGGTGTAAAACAATCTTGAATTTTTTTGTCTGCATAAATGATGGTTTAAAAACAGTTCATAAAAACTATCAATTACTATTGATACATTTTGCATTTTTATTTATCAGCTTTTTCGGGCTATTTTTTATTCTCAGCATACCTCTTGGAATTCTTTTTGTCATTTTTGGGATTGATCTTACAGACATATTGAAAGGCAGTTTTATTGAAATATTTTTATCTTCTGTAAACATTATGAAAAAATTTTTGATTTTTGCCATCATTTTCATAATTACTTTATTCCTCTATGTTATATTAATCATCAGCCTCTGGATTTATATTCTGTCAGGCACAATTGGAACAATGTGTGAGTATTTAAGAGAAGGGAAAGTTTTTACTTTAAAAGGATTTCATCAGAATGGTAAAAAATTTTTCTGGAAAGTTGCTTTTTTCACCGTCTTCTCTCTTATTATTTTTATTTGCTTAAGTGTTATTTTCGGATTTTTAAGTGAAATAAGCTCTAAGATAGTAAAATTTTTAAGTCAATGGAAGTCTGTTTCAATGTTTTTTAGTGTTTTTATTTACTTAAGTATGCTTCTTACTGGTGTTATTGTTTTTCTTTTATGGATAACATTCACACTTTTTGGATTTTTTGGAATTTTTATAAAAAATTTCACAGTTATAGAAACGATAAAAGAAACAAAAAAATTAATAATTCTTTATCCTCAATCAATTGCAAGAGCAGGACTTCTCTTTGTAATATACCTTTTAGCAGGTGGAATTATTCTTTCTTTTAGCCCTCTACTGGCAATAATTCCTCGTGTGGGAACTATACTTGTAGCTGTTTACCAATTCATCATTCAGTTTGCTCATATTTATATAAGCATGGTTGTCTTTGCTGCATTTCTGTCTTATTACATAAGGATTGATAATTTTTCTGTAAAATCTGAGCCAGAGCAAGCTCCTCTTGCTGAAGATTCTCAACAACAATCTCAAAACCATCATCCTTCAGAGCCTTCTTAATATTTTCCTGAAAAATATCAATCTCAAAACTATCAAATAATTCTTTTATACCAAAAATTGTATTTACTTCTTCTGTATTACACAAAAAAACTTTTTTTAATAAATCTCTATTAACTGTCACAGGAATTGTTCCTTGCTGAAGAAAACCATTAACCCATCTTTTCTGAGCAGAACCAATAATCTTTACATTTTTAAAACATAACTCTCCAAAAGAAGAACGAGCAAAACACAAAGAGCTTTTATTTACAGTTCTTTTTTCTTTTTTAAACTCAACATGGATTCCTGTTAAATTGAAAGCTTTTGCAAATAGGTGACTTAAAATTTCATAAGTTTGAAAAAGATTTCCTCGAAATTTTCCTTCTTTTCTGCAGGAAAAGCTATATGTAATATCGTCATAATGTAAAATGCCCTTGCCTCCAGTTGGTCTTCTAATAACTGGAATTCCACTGGCAATGCAAAAGGCTTGATTAATCTCCTCAATTTTTTGAAATTCTCCGATTGTTATTGCTTTTTTATTCCATCCATAAAGTCTAAAAGTGGGTAAAACTTTGCCTTTACGTACAAAAATACTAATTGCTTCATCAACTGCCATGTTCAAGCTGGGGTCATGTTCCTGAAACTCAATAAAGCGAATGAGCATTCTACAGGATTTGAGCTTATTTTTCTTCTTCAAGAATAATCTTATGATTCAGTAAAGACATCTCTTTAATTTTGCCTTTAAAAACCTTTTGCTCTCCAAATATATTCCGAAGATATATCTGATTGCCTTCAGGTCTCAGTATATCAACACTCTCTAAATAAATCTCCTCCTGTCCATTTTTGATAACATATGCATTTGCCTCACACATTGAACTCCTCCCTTATATGAAGGATTAATTTTTCCACAAGATGTGGAAGGGGTTCTTTTACAACCCCAATAACTTCAATGCCTTCCTGATTAATTGGTAATAAGATTTTTTTTGCTGAACTGCTTCCTACTGCCTCAGCCATCTTTGAAGTCAGCTCTCCCATCATTGCATTTGCCACAAGGATACTTAAGGGACCTATTATAACATCAACTTTTTTAACATTCCATGCAATGGCATTTTCACCAGAAGCTCCTTTGTTGGCTTTACACTTCATCATATTTGCTGTAGCTGCTGCGTTTGTTCCAAGTGCCAGGATTTCTATTTTATCTCCAAAGGCTTCCCTGAGAGATTTAATAATAAAACTACCAATTCCTCCACCCTGTCCATCAATCACAGCAATTTTAATCATACTGTAAATACTACAAAGTTATGCCAAGAAATGTCAAACACTACTTATTGCCTCATTTAAAAATCTATTCATATTTTATCCCTCTTTTATTTCTTCTGCTACATCCTTTCGTTCAAAAACTCTCTCAAAAGGAGTTTTTACCTTTTTCTTAACATCGTGTTGTCCTTGCATACCTTGTGGGTACGAAAAGGAATCGGCAACGAATGGTATTTCAAGTAGATTTTAAATGAGGCAATTCGGCTAATAGAAAAATTTTTTAAAATTGTGTATAATGTATCAATTTGGAGTTTAATCTGATTAAGGAGTCTATAAGACTTATCTCGGAAATTGTAAAAAAGAAAATCAGGACAAAAGCATGGAAAAAGAACTTCTCAATGAACAAGAAATAGAAAGAATTCTTACAAGGATAACTCACGAAATATTGGAGAAGAATAAAGGTGCTGAAAATATCTGTCTGATAGGAATTGTTACAGGAGGGGTATATCTTGCGGAAAGAATCAAAAATAAGATAAAAGAGACTGAAGGTGTTGATGTGCCCTTAGGTATTCTTGATATATCCTTTTACAGAGATGATATAAATATTTCAAAAAAACGAAAACCAATAAAACCTTCTAATATCCCATTCAGCATAGAGGGTAAAAATGTTATTCTCGTTGACGATGTGCTTTTCACAGGAAGATCAACAAGAGCAGCAATGGATGCATTGATGGACTTTGGAAGACCAGCTCAGATACAGCTTGCTGTACTAATTGATAGAGGGCACAGAGAACTTCCAATTATGGCTAATTACACAGGTAAATATATTCCCACTTCAAGGGATGAAAAAATAAAGGTAAATTTTAAAGAAATTGCGGGTAAAGACTCAGTGTTATTAATCAAACAATGAAAGATCTTGTAGGAATAAAAGAGCTTTCAAGGCAGGACATTGAGGAAATCCTCAATGCCGCTAAGGCCTTTAAAGAGGTTCTTCAGAGAGACATCAAAAAAGTTCCCACCCTCAGGGGCAAGACAGCAATCAATCTCTTCTTTGAACCATCAACAAGAACACGCACATCATTTGAACTGGCAGAAAAACGCTTAAGCCTTGATGTGCTTAATTTTTCTGTAAGCACAAGCAGTGTTGTAAAGGGAGAGACCCTTTATGATACATTGAAAACCATTGAGGCATACAATGTTGACTATATTGTTATAAGACATTCCTGTTCAGGAGCCGCAAAGTTTGTAGCAAATCATACGCCAGCCTCTGTCATAAATGCAGGAGATGGAACAAATGAGCATCCCACTCAGGCATTACTGGATGCTTTCAGCATTCTTGAGATTAAAGGCAGACTTGATGGACTTAAAATCGCCATTGTGGGAGATATAATTCACAGCAGAGTTGCCCGTTCAAACCTTTATCTTTTAAGCCAGTTTGACACTGAGATAAGGTTTGTTGGTCCTCCTACTCTTATCCCAGAGCATGCACCTGATAATGTGAAAATTTTTTATGACCTTAAAGAAGGTATAAAAGATGCTGATGTTGTTATGCTTCTCAGGATTCAGCTTGAAAGACAGAATGCGGCATTTATACCATCATTAAAAGAGTATTTTCATGTCTGGGGGGTCAAAAAGGATGCTTTCTCATACATTAAAGATGACGCAATTATTATGCATCCAGGTCCGATGAACAGAGGAGTTGAGATTTCCACAGAAATAGCAGACAGTCCCCATTCAATAATTCTAAGGCAGGTAACAAACGGAATTGCTACGAGAATGGCTGTCATTTATCTTTTAACTCCAAGGGAGGTATAGTTGATTATTAAAATCTACAACGCTTACATAATTGACCCCTTTACTGGCACAGAAGGTATTGCTGATATATTGATTGAAAATGGAATCATTTCCAGATTAATTCTTAAGCCTTCAGCCTTAAACCTTCAGCATGAAAAAAAGCCTTCAGCCTTAAACTTTCAGCATGACATTATAGAAATAGATGCCCGAGAACTATATGTTTTCCCTGGTCTCATTGATATGCATACCCACTTAAGAGAACCAGGCTATGAATACAAAGAAACCATTCGCACAGGAACTCTTGCTGCTGTAAAAGGTGGTTTTACCTCTGTGTGTTGCATGGCAAATACTAATCCTGTAAATGATAATCCAGAAGTTACATACTACATTCTTGCTAAAGCAAAAGAAGAAGGTAGTTGCGATGTGTATCCAGTAGGAGCCATTACAAAGAGACTTAAAGGTGAAGAACTTTCTGAAATGGCAATGCTGAGGCAGGCAGGCTGTATTGCTTTCTCAGATGATGGCATGCCTGTAATGAATGCAATGATAATGAGAAGAGCTCTTGAGTATTCTAAAGCAGTAGATGCCCCGATTATATCCCACTGTGAAGATCTATTTTTAAGTGAGAATGGAGCAATGAATGAAGGAAAACTTTCCTTTTATATGGGACTTAAAGGAATCCCGAAGGCAGCAGAAGAAGTTATGGTAGCAAGGGATATAATTTTATGCAAACACTTTCGTTCACCTTTACACATTGCCCATGTATCAACTAAAGGCTCTGTTGAGTTAATAAAAAGAGCAAAACAAGAAGGAGTGCCTGTGACAGCAGAGACCTGTCCCCATTACTTTACTCTTACTGAAGAGGCAGTGAGAGATTACAATACCAATGCAAAGGTAAATCCTCCATTACGCACAGAACAAGATATAGAAGCAATAAAAGAAGCACTCATTGAAGGAGTAATTGATGTAATAGCCACAGATCATGCACCGCATAGCCTTGATGATAAAAATACTCCCTTTCAGGAAGCAGCAAATGGAATTTCAGGGCTTGAAACAGCTTTAGCTTTGAGCCTTAAACTGGTACATAACAAAGTTTTAACTTTAAGACAACTAATTGAAAAATTTACTTTAAACCCCTCAAAGATATTAAAGATAAATAAATCTGGAATCAAAGAAAAAGCAGAGGCAGATTTAATAGTTGTTGATATAAACAGAGAATGGACTGTAAAAAAAGATGAATTTGCCTCAATGGGGAAAAATACTCCTTTTGAAGGCTGGAAACTTAAAGGAAAGGTTCTTATGACTGTAAAAGGTAAAAAAGTTTTTAAGATGTGGCAGGAGGATAAATGAAAAAAGCAATGCTGGTTCTAAAAGATGGAACAGTGTTTGAAGGATACTCCTTTGGAGCAGAGGGAGAATCCATTGGAGAAGTTGTTTTTAATACATCCATGACCGGTTATCAGGAAATACTAACTGATCCTTCATATAAGGGACAGATTGTGGTAATGACCTATACTCAAATAGGAAATTACGGAGTAAATGATGAAGATGTAGAATCTTATGGAGGACCAAAAGTTGAAGGATTTGTTGTGAGAGAATATAAAGATTATCCAAGTAACTGGAGAGCAGAGCGAAGTCTCGAAGAGTATCTTAAAAAATATGGCATTGTAGGAATTCAGGGAATTGATACCAGAGCATTGACAAAACATCTAAGGGACAAAGGTGCCCAGATGGGAATTTTATCAACAGAAGACCTTGATCCTGTAAGCTTATATAAAAAAGTTCTTGCCCATCCAGATATCTCAGAGATTGACCATGTCAGTGCTATGATGTGTAAAGAGCCTTACATGTACTTCAATAAAGAGGGGGCACCTCTGTGTGTGGTTTATGACTATGGAGTAAAACTGAGCATACTCCGAAATTTAAAAAGAGTCGGATTTTCCGTCTATGTTGTCCCCGGAAAAACACCTGCTGAATATGTTCTTGAGATGAATCCTTCATGTGTGATGTTAAGCAATGGTCCTGGAGACCCTCAAATTCTCTCTTACGCATTGGAAAATGTTAAAAAAATTATAGGAAAAAAACCTCTATTCGGAATCTGTCTTGGTCATCAGCTTTTAGGACTTGCTCTGGGAGGAAGGACATACAAACTTAAATTCGGTCATCATGGAGGCAATCATCCAGTAAAGGACTTAAAAACAGGAAGAATTTCCATTACAGCTCAAAATCACAACTACTGTGTTGATATTGCAAGTCTTAAAGATCAGGTAAGGCTGACTCATAAAAACCTTTATGATGGAACAGAAGAAGGAATGGAGCATGTGGAGTATCCAATTTTCTCGGTTCAGCATCATCCTGAAGCAGGACCAGGACCAAATGATGCCCTTGATGTATTTGAAAGATTTATGGAAATCGTAAAAACATCGTGAGGTATGTATGCCTGTAAAATATGATGAAATATTCATTTCTACCATGCGTGAGATAAATATCTGCAAAGATTACATAAATGCCTATGAAAAGGAAATCAAAAACCTTGAGAAAAAACTTGGTATCAGCTCTTGTCAAATAACTCAGGAAATGTTAAAGGACAAAAAAATAAAAAAACTTTATGAAAAAACACTTGCCCTTCAAAGGGAAAAAGAAAGATTGAAAGGATTAGAGGAGCTTCTGAAATAATATGCCAAAGAAAACAGATATTAAAAAAATAATGATTATCGGTTCTGGTCCAATAATAATTGGTCAAGCTTGTGAATTTGATTACTCTGGTGCTCAAGCCTGTAAAGCTTTAAAGCAGGAAGGCTACGAAGTAGTGCTCGTAAATTCTAATCCCGCAACAATTATGACAGACCCTTCAATGGCTGATGCTACTTACATTGAACCTTTGACTGCAGAAATCCTTGAATTAATTATAGAGAAGGAAAGACCTGATGCTTTGCTTCCCACATTGGGTGGCCAGACTGCATTAAATCTTGCCGTAGAGCTTGGAGAGGCAGGAATCCTTGATAAATACTCTGTTGAGCTTATTGGAGCAAATCTACAGGCTATAAAAAAAGCAGAGGACAGAGAACTTTTTAAACAGGCAATGACAAAAATAGGGCTTGATGTCCCTCGCTCAGCAACAGTTCATAATTTAAAAGAAGGACTTGAACTAATTGAATGGATAGGTTTTCCTGCAATTTTAAGGCCTGCTTTTACTCTGGGTGGAACTGGAGGAGGAATCGCATACAACATAGAAGAGTTTAAAGAACTTCTTGAAAGAGCGCTTAAGCTGAGTCCTATTAGTCAGGTTCTTGTAGAAGAAAGTCTTCTTGGATGGAAAGAGTATGAGCTTGAGGTAATGAGAGATAGAGCAGACAATGTTGTTATAATCTGCTCAATTGAGAACTTTGATCCCATGGGTGTTCATACAGGAGACTCCATCACTGTTGCCCCGGCACAGACTCTAACAGACAGAGAATATCAAGTTATGCGTGACAGTGCCATTAAAGCAATAAGAGAGATAGGCGTTGACACAGGTGGAAGCAACATTCAGTTTGCAGTAAATCCTGAAAATGGAAGAATGTGTATAATAGAGATGAATCCAAGAGTATCCCGGAGTTCTGCTTTAGCAAGTAAGGCAACAGGATTTCCAATTGCAAAAATTGCGGCAAAACTTGCTATTGGATACACACTGGATGAAATTCCCAATGACATAACAAGAATAACACCTGCAAGCTTTGAACCTACCCTTGATTATGTGGTCGTTAAAATTCCAAGATTTACTTTTGAAAAATTTCCAGAGGCAAATCCTGTGCTTACAACCCAGATGAAATCAGTTGGAGAAGTAATGGCAATAGGAAGGACATTTAAAGAAGCACTTGGAAAGGCAATTCGTTCCCTTGAGATTGGCTCATACGGATTTGAAGAACTCAATGCTTCTGATGATGAAATAAGATGGAGAATTAAAAATCCTAATGCTGAAAGGATTTGGTACTTAGCAGAGGCTCTTCGTAGAGGATTCAGTATAAAGGAGATATATGAATTGAGCGGTATTGACCCATGGTTTTTAAACAACATAAAAGAAATCTTAGAGATTGAGAACAGACTGAAAACTAAAGAATTAAACTATGATCTTCTCTTTGAAGCTAAACAAAACGGCATTTCTGACAAAAGAATAGCAATGCTTACTGAAAAAAAAGAAGAAGAAATAAGGCAATTAAGAGCAAACCTTAAAATTAAACCAGTATACAAACTTGTTGATACCTGTGCAGCAGAGTTTGTAGCCTATACTCCCTATATGTATTCATGCTATGAAAAAGAATTTTATCGTCTTCAACCTGAAGCCACTACCTTTAAAAACCAAACCATAGTAGATGCTGATGCTCCTCCTACTGAAAATAAAAATAAAGTAATAATTCTTGGTTCAGGACCCAATAGAATCGGACAGGGAATTGAGTTTGACTACTGCTGTGTTCATGCAGTTTTTGGTTTAAAAGAGCTTGGATACGAAACAATAATGATAAACTGTAATCCAGAGACAGTGAGCACTGATTATGATACTTCAGACAGACTTTATTTTGAACCACTAACACTCGAGGATGTTTTACATATTATTGAAAGAGAAAGACCTCTTGGAGTGATACTGCAATTCGGAGGTCAGACTCCTTTAAAACTTGCAAAGGCTCTTGAAGCTCATGGTGTAAATATTCTTGGAACAAAGGCTGATGCCATCGACAGAGCTGAGGACAGAAAAAGATTTAAAGAGTTGGTGGATAAATTAAATCTAAAACAGCCTCCAAGTGGAACAGCCATATCCCTTGAAGAAGCTTTAAGAATAGCAAATGAACTTGGATATCCCATTCTTGTAAGACCATCATATGTGCTTGGTGGAAGAGCTATGGAGATTGTTTATGATGAAGAATCATTGCGTAGATATATGAGAGAGGCAGTAAAAGCCTCAGAAGACCATCCAGTGCTAATTGATAGATATCTTGAAGATGCCATTGAGGTGGATGTTGATGCAATCTCCGATGGAGTTGATGTGATTGTGGCAGGTATAATGCAGCACATTGAAGAAGCAGGAATTCATTCTGGAGACTCTGCTTGCTCACTTCCTCCTTACAGTCTTCCAGAAGAGATAATTGAAAAAATTAAAGAAGAAACCATTTCAATTGCAAAGGAACTTGAAGTAAAAGGATTGATGAATGTTCAGTATGCTGTAAAAGATGGAGAGGTTTATGTTTTAGAAGTAAATCCCCGTGCGTCAAGAACAATTCCCTATGTCAGCAAAAGCATCGGAATTCCTCTTGCAGCAATGGCATCAAAGATTATGGTTGGCAAAACATTAAAGGAACTTGGACTTACAAGTCATATAAAAATGCCCTATGTTACAGTGAAAGAGGCGATCTTTCCATTTGATAAATTCCCTGAAGTGGATGTTATTCTCGGTCCTGAGATGAAATCAACTGGTGAAGTAATGGGAATAGATGAAGACTTTGGACTTGCTTATGCCAAGGCTCAGATGAGTGCAATGGGTAAAATTCCTTTAAGTGGAAAAGTATTTATAAGTGTTAAGGATAAAGATAAAGCTCTTGTTGTTCCTATTGCAAAGGAGTTTATAGAACTTGGTTTTACAGTGATTGCCACTCGTGGAACTGCCAGATTTTTGAAAGAAAGAGGATTAAATGTAGAAACTATAAATAAACTTCAAGAGGGTCGTCCCCATGTCCTTGATTTAATAAAAAACAGACAGATTCATTTTATAATAAACACGGTTTTTGGAAAGCAAGCTCAAAAGGACTCAATGTATATAAGAAGAGGAGCATTGCAATATAAAATTCCTTACACCACAACCATTTCAGGAGCTAACGCAATTATTAAAGCCATAAAACGGCTTAAAGAAAGTAAAATTAAAGTAAAATCAATACAGGAATACCACAGGGAGGTGCTCGAGTGATAAAAAGAGCATTAATAAGTGTATCTGACAAAAGGGGATTAATAGATTTTGCAAAGGAACTTGTTCAGCTTGGGGTGGAGATTATTTCCACAGGTGGAACGGCAAAAATTTTAAGGGAAGCTAATATAAATGTAATAGATGTCTCAGAGTATACAGGATTTCCTGAAATTATGGATGGAAGGATAAAAACCCTTCATCCACTTATTCACGGTGGAATACTTGCAAGAAGGGACAATAAAAATGACATAGATTCAATGGAAAAGCTTGGAATTAAACCTATTGACATAGTTGTTGTCAATCTCTATCCATTTGAATCTGTTACAAAAAAACATTTACTTCAGCCTTCAGCACTGAGCCTTCAGCAATTTTTAGAAGAAGCAATAGAAAACATTGACATTGGCGGACCTACCCTTCTGAGGGCTGCTGCTAAAAACTACAAAGATGTGATAGTTATTGTTGACCCTGATGATTATCCTTCCATAATTGAGGATCTTAAAAAGGGAGAAGCTTCTATTGAGAAAAGATTTGAACTTGCAAAGAAGGTCTTTTCTCACACGGCAAGATATGATGCCTTAATTGCTGATTATTTTGATAAAATCAGCTCTTCAGCCTTCAACACTCAACCTTCAGGTTTTAGAGAAGACTGGATATTGCTATTAAGAATGGTGCAAACATTGAGATACGGAGAAAATCCTCATCAGAAAGCTGCACTTTATGCATTGAATGAAACACCATCATTGATAGATGCAGAAGTATTACAGGGCAAAGAAATGTCCTTTAATAACTATCTTGACACTCATTCAGCAGTGCTTTTAGCTTCGGAATTTGAAGAACCTGTCTGTGTAATTGTAAAACACAATAACCCCTGCGGAGTTGCTATTGCTGAAAATCCTCTGGATGCTTATAAAAGAGCCTTTGAATGTGATCCTGTAAGTGCTTTTGGTGGAATAATTGCTTTTAACAGAGTTGTAGATAAAACCACAGCAGAAGAAATTGTTCAAACTTTTTATGAAGTTATTATTGCGCCTGGATTTGATGAAGAATCATTGAAAATTTTTTCAAAAAAGAAAAATCTGAGATTACTGAAATTTCCAGCTCTTTCTGATAAAATTAAACCATCAGGTTTTGATTTAAAGAGAATTATCGGTGGATTCATAGTCCAGCAGTGGGATACTCTTGAGGATGAATTTGCTCAGGCTAAGATTGTAACAAAAAGAAAGCCCACAGAGGATGAATGGCGAGCTTTGAAATTTGCATGGAAGGTTTGCAAACATGTAAAATCAAATGCTATTGTCTATGCAAGAGAGGACAGAACAGTGGGGCTTGGCATTGGTCAGACAAGCAGAGTATTTTCAGCAAAGATAGGTGCCATGCATGCCTTGAGTTCATTAAAAGGAACTGTTGTTGCATCTGATGGATTCTTCCCATTCAGAGATAACATTGATGTCCTTGCTCAGAATGGAGTCACAGCTATAATTCAGCCAGGTGGCTCTGTTAGAGATCAGGAAGTAATTGATGCAGCAGACCAATATGGTATGGCAATGGTATTTACAGGAATAAGACATTTCAGACACTAAGATGAGACCTTTTAAAGAAATTAAAGCAAATTATTATTTTACAAAAGAGGATGAGGCCAGGCTATCAGAACTTAAGCCTCTTATGGAAAAAAGAGCTGAAAAAGTTGTAGGAGCTCTCTATCAATGGATCATCCAGACAGATTCAGCAAAAAGAATTTTTAAAAATGAATCATTAATAAAGCATGTAATGAGACTTGTAAGAACCTGGTTTATAAGTCTTTTTTCTGGTAGATATGATAACTACTTTTACGATACTCTGATAAGAATTGGTCAAAAGCATGAAAAAGTTGGTGTAGATCCTCATTTTATGACAAGAGCAATAAATATTATAAGAAATGCCTGCGTTGATATACTTTGTGAGGAAATGGAACATAATAGAGAAAAATATTTAATCTCAATTAATAAAATACTTGACATAAATCTTGATATTATAACCTCTGCATACCTTGAGGAAGAAATAAAAGGTTATTCCCCTGCATACAGAATAAAAATTCAACTTGTAAGATATGGTGAGATATTTTCTCAAGTTGTAAGTCTTGTACTAATAGTTGGATTGAGCATTATTACTGTTGCTGTTACTTATCTTTGCGGAAAAGATATATATGAAATATTATCAGGTAAATTAGAGCAGACAATCGTAACAGCACTTGGTTCAGTTCTTATTCTATGGGTTATGCTTGAACTTTTAAACACTGAAATTACACATCTTAAAGGAGGAAAATTCAAAATAAGTGTTTTTGTTGGAGTTGCTCTTGTTACTGTAATAAGAGAGACGATGATAGCAACATTAAAACATGAAACAATTGAATTTATAACTTCATTGATAGCTGCTATTCTTATAATGGGTATAGTTTACTGGTTAGTAAAAAAGACAGAGGAGGACAGAAGATGAAAGTCCTTGTTATAGGGTCAGGGGGAAGAGAACATGCCATTGTCTGGAAGCTTGCCCAATCAAGAGTGGTTGATAAAATTTACTGTGTGCCTGGAAATGCAGGAATTTCAGATCTGGCAGAATGCATAGAAATTGAGAACAAAGATCTTTCTGGTCTGGTTGACTTTGTTAAATATGAGTGGATTGATCTTACAGTAGTTGGACCTGAAGACCCCCTTGCAAAGGGAATTGTTGATACATTTCAGAAAGAGGGAAGAAAAATAATAGGTCCAACAAAAGCAGCTGCTCAACTTGAAAGTAGCAAAGTGTTTGCAAAGGAATTTATGAAAAGACATAAAATACCAACAGCAGAATATAAAGTCTTTACCTCTTACACTCACGCCGAAGAATATATAAGACTAAAAGGCACACCAATTGTTGTAAAAGCAAATGGACTTGCAGCAGGCAAAGGAGTTTTTGTATGCCATAGGTATGAAGAAGCAATTGAGGCATTAAAACTTATTATGAAAGAAAAAATTTTTGGCTCTGCTGGAGATAAAGTGGTAATTGAAGAATATCTTCAGGGTAAAGAAGCTTCATATCTTGTTTTTACAGATGGTAAAAATATAGTATCCATGGTTACATCAAAGGATCACAAAAGACTTCTTGACAATGATGAAGGACCAAATACAGGAGGCATGGGAACATTCAGTCCAAATCCAATTATTACTGCAGAGCTTGAAAAAGAAATCATTGAAACAATAATTAAGCCAACAATAAGAGGATTAAAATCTGAAGGAATAGTTTATAAAGGCATTCTTTATGCAGGACTTATGATTGTCAATAACAAACCCTATGTGCTTGAGTTTAATTGCCGATTTGGTGATCCTGAAACACAGGTAATTTTGCCAAGGCTTGAAACTGATTTAGTTGATATTTTTATGGCAATAACAGAGCAAAAGTTGAATAAAATAGATGTAAAATGGAAAGATAAATCATCTTTATGCGTTATTCTTGCCTCAGAAGGATATCCTGGAAAATATAAGAAAGAACTGCCTATTAAAGGTCTTGAAATGGTTAAAAGATTAAAAGATGTAATTGTATTTCATGCAGGTACTAAATTTGATGAAAACGGAAGAGTTGTAACAAATGGAGGAAGAGTTCTTGGTGTTACTGCCTTAGGAAAAGATATAAAAGAAGCAAGGCAGAAAGCTTATAGCGCTGTTGAGTTAATTCACTTTGAAGGCATGCAGTACAGAAAGGACATTGGATTAAATATTTAAAAAATTTTTAAAATAAAAAATAAGCGAGAGTGGCGGAATGGCAGACGCGCTGGACTTAGAATCCAGTGGAGAGATCCGTGAGGGTTCAAATCCCTCCTCTCGCATTGAATTTTGAAACTCTCCAGTTTGCTAATTAGATGCTTTAGAGGTGAAGCTTAAAGATGCAGGAGAAAAAAATTAATGTAAAAACATTACGGATAATTATTGGAGACATTACAGAAAGGGATACAGATGCAATAGTTAATGCTGCCAATAATTATCTCAAACACGGTGGAGGAGTAGCTGGTGCAATTGTCAGAAAAGGTGGACAGATCATACAAGAAGAAAGTGACAGAATTGGCTTTGTACCAACAGGTTCTGCAGCAATAACCACTGCTGGTTCTTTAAAAGCAAAATATATTATTCATGCTGTTGGACCAAAATGGGGTGAAGGCAACGAAGAAGAAAAACTCAGAAATGCGGTATTAAGCAGTCTCAGGCTTGCCAATGAATATAAATTAAAAAGCATATCCTTCCCTGCAATAAGCTCTGGAATATATGGATGTCCCAAAGATATGGTTGCAAAGATTTTAATTCAAACAGTGTTAGAATATCTAAAAAATCAGAATACAACTGTGGAAATTGTAGAATTCTGCCTTTTTGATGAAGACAGTTATCGATACTTTAAAGAAGAGTTTGATAAGATATAAATATGCCGGGATAGCTCAGCGGTAGAGCAGTCGATTCGTAATCGACTGGTCGTGGGTTCAAATCCCATTCCCGGCTTTAATTTGTATGCCTGTCTGCTACTTTTGTGGCACCAAAAGAATCAGGTTTTGTTACAGCAATGTATCCTGAACCAACAATCATCTTAATTAGTTCTTTAACAATACTTCTTGTTGCTCCATTTTTTCCTACATCAAGATGAATCTCAACAGGTAATCTTGAAACTCCATTTTCCGATAGTTTCTTTTTTAAAGCCTCTGCCACTTCAAGGCTGAGTGAGGCTTCAGTAAAAATTCTCAACTTTAAACTATCCACTTTTTCATGCTTTATTTTTCTATAAAAATATCTTCCACCAGAACCTTTTCTATGAATTATTATTGCAGTTACAAATACAGTCTCTTCTCCAGGAAAAGAATCGCTTCCTACTATCAAATTGTATTGTCTGTCTGGCTGTTCCTTTACAAACTCAATTATTTTTTCAAAAACCTGCTGAAATGAAAGATTTCCAAATGTAGGACTGATAAAAACTGATTTTTTTAGCGATTCAACTTCCATTTTTATATTTTACCAAAAATTTTCAAAAGTTGACATATTTTCATCCATGATGATATAAAAAACTATATACCTTTGCGGGCGTAACTCAGCGGGAGAGTGTCAGCTTCCCAAGCTGAAGGTCGCGGGTTCGAATCCCGTCGCCCGCTTTTTTATTGGAGGTCAGCTTGTCAGTATTCAAAGAAAGTGATTTAGCTATTCTGATAGATTCAAAGGAAAGAAAATATCTTGTCAAATTAAAAAAAGACGCTTTTTTTTCATTTCATAAGGGTAATGTTTCTTTCAATGAAATAATCGGTAAGCCTGATGGAATTAAAATTAAATCATCTCATGGCGAAACTTTAACTGTTTTTCGCCCTACCCTTGAAGAATACATTCTTAAAATGAAAAGAGGAGCTCAAATAATATATCCAAAAGATATTTCAAGAATTATCACTCTTCTTGATGTTTTTCCTGGAGCAAAAGTATTTGAGGCTGGAACAGGCTCTGGAGCCTTAACTCTTTATCTTTTAAGAGCAGTTGGAGAAAAAGGCAAAGTTGTCTCATATGAAAAAAGACAGGATTTTTATGAAAACGCAAAGATAAATATTGAAAAATTCATTGGAAATGAGACTACAGGGCAATTAATTCTTTTAAATAAAGACATTGCTGAAGGAATAGAAGAATCAGACTTTGATAGAGCAATTCTTGACCTAACAGAACCATGGCTTTTTCTTGATAAGGTGGTGAATGCTTTAAAAACTGGTGGAATTCTGGGATGCTACCTGACAACAGTTTTGCAAATATATAGTTTGATGGAAGAATTTGAAAAAAACTTTTATCAAACACTTCATAAAATCGGCATATTTGAAATTCTTGAGAGAAAATGGGAAAAAGAGGGATTAAGCCTAAGACCAGCATTAAGAATGGTTGCTCACACAGGATTTATTGTTGTTTTTAGAAAACTTGCATGAGACTAAGGTGTCTTCTTGTAAATCCCTGGATTTATGACTTTGCTGCCTATAATTTCTGGGCAAGACCAATTGGATTGCTAAAAGTAGCTGAATTCCTTAGTCAATTTGATGTTGAACTTTTCTTGATAGACTGCTGTGATTCCTTTAAAGTAAAAAAATATGGAACAGGAAAGTATAAGACAGAGCTTATTGAAAAACCCGAAATTTTAAAAAATATACCTAAAAAATATAGAAGATATGGATGCACCAGAGAAGAATTCATTGAAAAATTGAGCTTTGCTGGCTCTGTTGACCTTATCTTAGTTACTTCTATTATGGCTTACTGGTGGTACGGAGTAAAGGAAGTTATAGAAATTCTAAGAGAAAAATTCAAAGACATTCCAATTATTCTTGGAGGAATTTATGCTACTGTTTACAAAGAACATGCAGAAAAAAATACAAATGCTGACTTTATTTATGAAGGACAGATAGATGACAAATTAATTAAAGTAATTGAATACTTCGGATTAAAGCTTGAAAGAATAAACAATAAGCCAAAATATTGGTGGCAGATGAACTTTTACAAAGAAATGCCTTATGCGCCGATTTTAACTTCAACAGGATGTCCTTTTAGATGCCCTTATTGTGCTTCTTCCTTGTTATATAAATCCTTTGAACAAAGGAATATAGATGAAGTGGTTGGTGAAATTGAAGGACTATACAACCTTGGAGTAAGAGATTTTGCTTTTTATGATGATGCTCTATTATACAAAGCTGATACTCATATAAAGCCTCTGATTGGAAAACTACTTGAAAAAAATTTACAGGCAAGATTTCACACTCCCAATGGACTTCATGCCCGCTATATTGATAAAGAACTTGCTTATTTGATGAAAAAAGCTGGATTTAAGACATTAAGATTAAGCCTTGAGACAGTTAATATAAAAAGGCAGATTGAAACCGGAGGAAAGGTTACATGTGAAGAACTTGAAAGAGCAGTTTTATATCTTAAAGAAGCGGGTTTTCTTTCTCAGGAAATAGGAGTTTATATAATGTATGGACTTCCCAGGCAAAGTCTTGAAGAGGTGAAAGCCGGAGTAGAGTTTCTTAAAAAATTAAAAGTAAGGATTCATTTAACAGAGTTTTCACCAATCAGAGGAACCTATTACTGGCATGAGCTTGTAAAAGCCGGCGTTATTTCTGATGACATAGATCCTGTTTTAACGAATAATTCAATTTTTTCAGAAATTTTTGCAGGATATTCAAGGATGGAATTACAAAAATTAAAACTTGATGTCAACAATTTTAATTTGATATTATAGGTGGCAAAGTTTTTATCCTGGAGGTCATAAATGGATGAAAAAAAATTAGCAGAGTTAATGAGAACAGTTATAAGAGAAGAAGTAAAAACTATTGTGAAAGAGGAAATTAGAACGATTGTTCAGCAAGAAGTAAAAACTGTCGTGAAAGAGGAAATTAGAACGATTGTTCAGCAAGAAGTAAAAACTGTCGTGAAAGAGGAAATTAGAACGATTGTTCAACAAGAAGTAAGAGCTGTCGTGAAAGAGGAAATTAGAACGATTGTTCAACAAGAAGTAAGAGCTGTCGTGAAAGAGGAAATTAAGGGATTAGTTAAAGATGTGGAAACACTGAAACAAGATGTTGGAATCCTAAAACAAGACGTGGAAATGCTTAAAAATGATGTGAATACCCTTAAAAATGATGTAACCACGCTCAAAAATGATGTAACTATACTTAAAAATGATGTGGAAGAAATTAAGAAAGAGATGGCTACAAAGGCTGACCTGATGAGCATGGAGCAGAGATTTACCAATACACTTGAAAAACTAAGAGAAGCTCTCAGGTTTTCCATGTTAGAAGTTCACAGTGATTTAGAAGATATAAAGGTAAAGTTAAAAATGTATGACTTTGACTTTCTCCTTAAACAAAATGACTATCTCGCAGGAGTTTTAAAGGACTTACTTGAAGAAAGAAAAGCTTTATCCCAAAGAATGAAAGATTTTGAAGAAAGACTGAAAGCTCTTGAAGCAGCATAAATTGATAGCTCTATTTTTTGCCACTGAAAAAGAATGTGAATTAATTATTAACAGTTTAAGCAATAAGCAGTTTTTTTCAATAAAGACTGTATCCTTTATTAAAGGCAAAATAAAAGATGTTGATTTACTCTTATGTATTTCAGGCATTGGAAAAACTTCGGCAACTTTAGCTTCTGTAATTTGTTTTGAAAAATTCTCCATAAAAGGAACTATTGTTTCAGGCATAGGAGGTGCCTATCCTTCCTCTGGACTTGATATAGGAAGTATTGTAGTAGCAGAAAAAGAAATCTTTGCTGATGAAGGACTGTTAAGAAATTGTAATGCAAATATAGATTCGTTTATTTTTTTGAATTCTGAAGAAATTCTTCTTTATGTGCCTCATTTTTTAAAAACCCTTCCAAAAGGAACATTTCTTACTGTTTCATCCTGCACAGGAAATCTTGAAAGAGCTATATTTCTTGAAAAAAACTTCAATGGCATATGCGAAAACATGGAAGGCGCAGCAGTGGCAAAGGTCTGTGAGATTTATAAAATTCCTTGCATTGAAATAAGAAGCATTAGTAATATAGTTACTGATAGAGCTGAACTTCTAAGTTTAAAAGAGATATCGAAAGCTTCCATGATAGTTCAAAAATTTATTCTTGAACACATTAAGCTATTTGAAGAGTCTCTTTAATTTGTGCAATAATCCTCTGTACACTTTCCTTTAATTTTGAATAATCATCGCCTGAATATTTTATAAAAGCTTCGTAATGATTTAAAGCATCGAGTTTTCTATCAATTCTGTAATAAGTTACTGCAAGATTATAATGAGTTTCTGGATTTTCATGGTCAAATTCAAGGGCTTTTAAAAAGTACTCTATAGCTTTTTCATACTCTTCTTTATTGAGGTAGACAAGCCCTATATTTACATATGGTAAAGCAAAATCTTTCTTAATTTCAATGGCTTTTTTAAATTCTTCTATTGCTTCTTCAAATTTACTGAGATAAAAAAGAGCGAGCCCGTAATTGTTATGAAGTTCAGGTAAATTAGAGTTTTCCTTAATTAGCTCACTATATATTTTGCAAGCTTCTTCAAATTCTTTATACCTGAGCATTAAATTTGCTTCTTCAAATCTTGCTTCAAAATCCTGCTTTTCCATAGGAAAAATTATATCAAATTTATTCAGGTTTTGTATACATATACCAGGGTTTTTCCGTAGCTCTATGAATGCCGCATAATTTTGCCACTGCATCAACTATTTGATTCGCATTAAAGGGTCTTAGAATAATGTTGTCAACAATTTTATCCTGAATAAGCTTTACTATTTCCTGTTTAGCAGTATCAGCTGAAATTATCAAAAGAATTTTAATTTTTGATTTATCCCTGATTTTCTCTAAAAAAGGGATTGTGCTTTCACCATCAATCTGAGAGTCGATTATCATTGCACAAAAATTTATATCTGATTCAAAAAGCTTTTCAATTTGATAAACATGGTCAAAATATTGTAATGATACTTCAGAAAGGTCCTTCAAAGCCCAGTTAACAGTATTTTTAATATCCTTTTGAACACATACAAGAATCTTCTTTTTCATAATTTCTCCTTTCCAATAATTTTACCTAAAAATTTTAAAGCCTTTTGTATCCCCTCTGTTTTCAAAACTTCACTAAATTTAGACACATCTATTATAAAATAATCATTCTTTTTCTTTACAGTGACAATAAAACTCTGTAAAAACTCATTCTCACTGAGTAAAACCTCCAAAGCATAATCCTGTCCCCTTTCCCATACAGAAAAACATTTTATATAAAGTGCATCTTCAATTTTAAATTCCTTATTGGCTATGAGCTCCACATCTACTATATCTGCTGAAACCTTTACTGGATACAACTCAGTCACCTCCTTTATTTCACTGATTTTCAATGTGATAGGTTCTTTTTCTTTTTTAAGAACAATATCCCATATATTTTTACCCATTGATAGCCATCTTTTTTCATACTTTGTTAAAGGTTCATCTATTGAGGGATTTGAAACATTTATAGAAAAACAGTTTAAAAAAGCCGCTTCTTGCAATGTAAACTCAACAAAGGAATAATCATCAGTTCTTATTTTAACTTCACCAGAGGAAATCAATTTTTTTGCATAAAGATAAAGATTTTCCATTTTTGTAAGCCTTCTTTCAGCGTGGGACTTTTTAAACCAGGGATCTGGATAGTTCATAAATATTTTTTTTATAGCTTTATCCTTAAATAAAAGCTGGATTGCCCAATAAGCATCAAGCTTTGTGCAAAAAACATTATTGATGCTATGACTGCTGCATTTTTTTAAAAGTTTATTAACTGGTATCCATGACTTTTCAATACCAAAAAATATTTCTTCTGGATTTTCCTTTGCCATCTTTATTAAAAAATCACCTGAGCCAAACCCAATTTCAACTGTAATGTTTTCAAATTCAAGAGGTTTTTTTACTTTACGCCAGTCAATGTAGTGTTTCATCATTTAAAACTTAAAAGGTGCAGGAACAAAAGTAAAAATAAAAATTAAAAATGCCACTCCCCCAATTATTCGTCTGCTTAAAGAAAGTCTATTTTCCCAGAACAGTACTGGAGGATGATCCAAACCTAAAAAAAGAAGAAGCAATGCCCACACAAGCCATCCATACCAGTAAAAAATTCCCAAAAAAGCAATCAAAAAAATAACCGTTCTTGAAATGTAAGAATGAAATCTACCAAACAAAGCATAAGCAATATGGCCTCCATCAAGCTGTCCAACAGGCAAAAGATTCATGGAAGTTACAAAAAGCCCGATCCATCCAGCAAAAGCAACAGGGCTTAAAACAACATCATATCCAGCTGGAATGTCTCCTAAAATGAGTTTAACAAGTAAAGAGAAAAGTATAGAATCACCAAGCACAAAAAAGTCTTCTCCTCCTCGAGTAAGAGGAATAATTTTTGACATTCTAAGCCCGATTATGCAAGCAGCTACAGATAAGAAAAATCCTACTAAAGGTCCTGCTGCTCCAATATCAATTAGTGCTTTTCTTGTTAGTATTGGTGATTTCATCTTTATAAAAGCACCAAAGGTGCCAATTATTGAAGGTGCAGGAATAAAATATGGCAGTGTTGCCTTTGTTCTGTGAGCCTTTGAAGCAAAGTAATGACCCATCTCGTGTCCAAGCAAAATTGTTATTATACTTAATGAAAAAGGATAACCCTCCCAGATTCTGAAAGGTTCTTTAAGCAGATTAATTCCCTGTTGAAGAGCTCCTGCAAAAAGTGTTGTTAAAACAGTAGCACAAAAAAGAATCAACGGAGTAATATATTTTTTCACTTAACAATAACTCCTTTAAGGTCATATTCATAGGCTTCGGTGATCAAAACCTTTACTTTATCTGCTGCTTTTAACTCTGACACATTCTCTAATATTACCACACCATCAATCTCTGGTGCATGGCAGTAAAGTCTTGCAAGGGCAAGATCTGCATCAATATAGTCTATCAAGGCATCATATTTTTTCCCCACAAGGGCGCGATTTTTTTCAAGGGATATTAAAGCCTGCCTTGTCATTATCTCATCAAATCTTCTATTTTTTACACTTTCAGGAATCTGCCCTTTTAAATTGTAAGCTACCGTTCCTTCTTCTCTTGAGTATTTAAAAACTCCAAGACGGTCAAACTGAACTTCTTCAATAAAATCAACGAGTCTCTGAAACTCATCTTCTGTTTCAGTGGGAAATCCAACAATAAAAGTGCTTCTCAATGTTACTCCCGGTATTGCTTCCCTGATTTGCCTTATTTTTTTAAAATACTCCTTCTTTGTTCCCCTTCTGCCCATAAGCCTCAGTATTCTTTCTTCACTGTGTTGCATTGGTATATCAAGATAATTAACAATTTTATCATTTTCTGCCACTGTTTGGATTATAGCCTCATCAACATCAGTAGGATAAAGGTAAAGAAGTCTAATCCAAAAATCTCCATTAATTGAGCATAAATCCTTAAGAAGACTTACTAAATTGTATCCCTTCAATTCTTTGCCGTACTGGGTAATATCCTGAGCAACAATAATCAACTCTTTTATTCCAGAGGAAACAAAACCCTCGGCTTCTTTTAATATTTTTTCAGGTTCTCTGCTTTTAAAAGGACCTCTTATTGAAGGAATAACACAAAAACTGCATCTACGACTACAGCCGTCGGCAATTTTAATATATCTGTAACTTGGTGGTTCCATAGTATAAGCACAGATCAAGGAATAACTGTCAGAATTCTTAAACTGCCTCATGAAACTAATAATAGAGGCTGTCTCATTTACTCCAAATAAAGCATCAATTTCTGGTATTTCTTTTTTAAGTTCATTTTTGTATCTTTTGGAAAGACAACCAATTACAATAAGCTTTCTATGCTCTTTACACTTCGCTACTGTTAAGATTTCGTCAATTGATTCCTCTTTTGCATCATTTATAAAACAGCAGGTGTTGATAAAAACAAAATCTGCTTTTTTAAACTCCTCCACATATAAAAATCCTTCTGCTGTTAGTTCCTCTATTAAATGTCTTGAATCAACAGTGTTTTTAGGACATCCAAGTGTGATTACTGTAAATTTTTTCATTTCAGAAATGTTGCCAACCTTCTGGTTTTGCAGGGATTTTACCTTTATCAGGGTGTATAAGATAGAGGCCTTTTTCTTCAACTATTCTTCCCACTTGAATTAAGCCGAACTCCTGAGCATCCTTTCTGTCAGAGATAACTAAAAGCTCATAGTCCTCCCCACCAGATAAAATGAGCTTTATTGCGTCAATATTTAAATACTCTGCAACCTTTATTACTGCTGGATGTTTTGGAATTTTTTCAAGATATATCTCAGCACCCACATTGTTTTCTTCACAGAGTCTGTGTAAATCAATGAGTAAGCCGTCACTTATATCCATCATTGCCTTTGCAATATCTTTGAATTTTTCAGGGTTTCTTGCAACTGGCATTAGATGTCTCTGTAAAAGTTCATTTGTGCCTTCAATTTCTATAATGTCAGGATGTTTTTTGAAATCTTTCATTGATTTAATAACTTTCCTTTTATCATCAGAAAGGCTTTTTAAAAGATTTAAACCTGCTTGTGAAAGTCCAAGAGATGATGTTATGAAAATTAAATCTTCAGGCTCAGCGCCTTTTCTTAAAACAGGCTTTTCAGCCTCTCCCACTGCAAAACCTGAAAGAACAACCTTTTCGCTCCTTGAAAGATCACCTCCAACTAAAAATCCTCTGTAATGCCTTAATGCATCCTGTATGCCATCAAATAGCTCTTTAAAATCCTCTTCAGATAAGGTTTCTGGAATGCCTGCAGAAAATAAAAAAGCCTTAAAATCACCACCCATTGCATAAATATCACTTACATTAACAGAAACAATTTTAAATCCAAGATGATAAAAGGAAGTATAGCTAAGGTCAAAATGAACATCCTCAATCATCAAATCCGTTGTAAGCAATGCAGACTGTTTAAAATTCAAAACCGCAGCATCATCGCCTATTCCTGTTCCTTCAGGAAAGGAAAACCTCTCCCTTATATACTTAATAAGTCCCAGTTCATCTTTTTTCATTTAGATTTAGCTGCTATTTTCTGAGTTTTAGCCTTTACTTTAACCTTTGAAAAAACATGCTTTAAAACCTCATCCATTGACTCAACAAGAATAAACTTCATTCCTTCTTTCACATATTTTGGCAGCTCTTCAAGGTCTTTTTTGTTTCTCTTTGGTATAATGACTGTTTTTATGCCCATTCTCTTAGCTGCAAGCACCTTCTCCTTAAGGCCCCCAATGGGAAGAACTCTACCCCTTAAAGTAATTTCACCTGTCATGGCAACATCCTTTCTCAAAGGTTTTCCAGTGAAAACTGAGGCAATTGCTGAAGCCATTGTAATTCCTGCTGAAGGACCATCCTTTGGAATAGCACCTGCAGGAACATGGATATGTAAATCCATAGTGCTAAAAATTTTTTCATCAATCTTGAGCTCTTTAGCTTTTGATTTAACATAGCTCAATGCAGCCTGTGCAGACTCTTTCATCACATCTCCAAGCTGTCCTGTAAGAATAAGATTCCCCTTGCCTTTCATAATTGTTGCCTCAACATATATAACATCTCCACCTGCCTCTGTCCATGCAAGACCTGTTGCAACTCCAACCTCTTCTTTTTTGAGTTCCTCTTCAGGAAGATACTTGGGTGCACCAAGAAATTTCGATACCTTCTTAGGTGTTATGTAAAACTTCTTAGTTTTGGCTTCTGCAATAAATTTAGCCACTTTTCTACAGAGATTTGCTATTTCTCTTTCAAGATTTCTGACTCCTGCCTCTCTTGTATAATGAGTAATAATATATCTTACTGCTCTATCACTAATTTTTAAAATTGAAGAGTTAAGTCCGTGTTCTTCAAGCTGTTTTGGAATTAGATATTTTTTTGCAATTTGGAGCTTTTCTTCTTCAGTGTATCCTGAAAGATATATTATCTCCATTCTGTCTCTTAATGCAGATGGAATTGTATCAGCTATGTTACCTGTGCAAATAAACATAACATTGCTTAAATCAAAGGGAACAGCAAGATAGTGGTCAACAAAGCTGTTATTCTGTTCAGGATCAAGGACTTCCAGAAGAGCTGATGAAGGATCACCTCTGAAGTCCATTCCCAGTTTGTCTATTTCATCAAGCATAAACACAGGATTATTTGTTCCTGCCTGCCTTATACCCTGAATTATTCTACCTGGAAGAGCACCCACATAGGTTCTTCTGTGGCCCCTTATCTCAGCTTCATCTCTTACACCACCAAGAGAAATTCTAACAAATTCTCTACCTAAAGCCCTTGCAATTGAACGGCCTAAGGAGGTTTTACCAACTCCGGGAGGACCTATAAAGCAGAGAATTGGTCCTTTCATTTTTTCTTTTAGTTTTCTTACGCTTAAATATTCAAGAATTCTTTCTTTAACCTTTTCAAGATCATAATGGTCTTTATCAAGAACTTCCTTTGCAGCTTTTATATCAAGCCTGTCTTCTGTTGAACGAGACCATGGCAATTCTGTAAGCCATTCAAGATATGTGCGCACCACCGCTGATTCAGCTGCTTCAGGATGCATTCTTTCAAGTCTTTTTAGTTGTTTCTCGGCTTCTTCTTTAACCTTTTCAGGCATTTTTGCTTCTTCAATCTTTCTTCTGAATTCATTTATCTCTTCAGCCTTTTCATCAATATCTCCAAGCTCCTTCTGAATTGCCTTAAGCTGTTCTCTCAAAAAATACTCCCTCTGCGTCTTATCTATTTCATCCCTTGCTTCTTTCTTAATTTTCTGTTGAATTGTAAGGAGTTGAATCTCTCTGTTAAGAATTTCTCTTATCTTATTCAATCTATCAAAAGGATCGGTAATCTCAAGTATTTGCTGAGCTTCAGAGCTTTTTAATCCTAAATTTGAAGCAATCAGGTCAGCAAGTCTTCCAGGTTCATCAATATTTTCAATTATTACCATGGCATCAGGTGGTATATTTTTACCAAGTGAGATAGCTTTTTCAAGCTGCTCTTTCACAGTTCTTACCAGTGCTTCATGTTCAAGTGTAAACTCTTTTATCTGAATGTCTTCAATTTTTTCTATTTTCGCAAGGTAAAAACCTTCTTGTTGAGAAAACTCTACTGCTTTTGCCTTAGAAAGTCCCTGAACAAGAATTTTTAATCTTCCATCTGGTAGCCTCAGCATTCTCATAATCATGCAGACTGTTCCAATACTGTAAAGGTCTGAAGGTTCCGGAATTTCAACATTGAAGTCCTTCTGGGTTAGCAAAAGAATAAGCCTGTTGGTATTCAATGCATGTTCCACAGCTTTAACAGAGATATCTCTTCCCACAAAAAGAGGAATTATCATATATGGGAAAATTACTATATCTCTGACAGCTAAAATTGGAAGTTCATGTGGAATCTCTATCTCTTTATTGTCCTGTTTTTCATCATTTTTTTCTTTGTTTTCTTTTTTTATTTCGTCCATTTCTACCCCCTGAAAAAACTTTTTTAATCTTTAGTTAATTTTAACAGTTTTTCAAGAATTTTTGATATTTTTTAAAAAATTTTTAATGATTTTCGATGGTTGAAAGCTTTTCTTTCAGAAAATTTATAAATTGGCAAGAGATTTCCCTGTCTTTTAAAGCAAATTCTACTATCGTTTTTAAATAACCAAGCTTTTCTCCAGCATCATATCTCTTACCTTTAATTATACAACCGTATATTTGCGTTTCCTCTAAAAGGGATCTTAAAGCATCAGTTAATTGAATCTCTCCGCTTTTACCTGGCTGTAAATTTTCAAGATGTTTAAATATCTGAGGAGTTAAAATATACCTGCCAATTATTGCAAGAGAGGATGGAGCATTTTGAGGCTCTGGTTTTTCTACCAAATCATTGATAATATAAAATCCGTCTGTTTGTTTGCCTGAAACTATACCATATCTTGAAACTTCATTTAAAGAAACCTCTTCAAGAGCTATTACTGGAGCTTTCTTGTCTTTATAAATTTTTATCATTTCATCAAGAACAGAGTACTCAGGATCTATCAAATCATCACTTAAAATCACTACAAAAGGTTCCTCTTTAACAAAAGGCTTAGCACATAAAATGGCATCTCCGAGTCCTTTTGGTTCTTTTTGTCTTATAAAGGCAAAATTAAGATTTTCAAAACAGTTAATTTTTTCAAGAAGTTCATATTTCCCTGCAGATTTAAGCCTTTCTTCTAATTCATAAGCCTTGTCAAAATGGTCTTCAATTGCTCTTTTGTGCTTACCTGTAATAAAGATAAACTCCTCAATCCCTACTCTCACAGCTTCTTCAACTGCATACTGAATAAGAGGTTTGTCAACTACCGGAAGCATTTCTTTTGGAGAAGCCTTTGTTGCTGGAAGGAATCTTGTTCCAAGGCCTGCTACTGGCAAGACTGCTTTTCTAATCATCTGGAGTGCCTCCACATAAAAAATGCCGGAGACGAGACTCGAACTCGTACGGAGGTCGCCCTCCGAGGGATTTTAAGTCCCTTGCGTCTACCAGTTCCGCCACTCCGGCTATATTTAAGATACAAAAAAATTTAGACTTTATTCAAGTGCTCCTGCATTATTGCACCTTTATCAGCAGAGCTAACCATATGAGCATATCTTGAAAGATATCCTCTTTTTATTTTTGACTTTCTTGGCTTCCAATCCTTGCTCCTCTTTTTTAACTCACTTTCTGAAACCATAATATCGAGTTTTCTGTTTGGTATATCAATCAAAATTCTATCACCATCCTTAACCAGAGCAATTGGACCACCACGAGCAGCTTCTGGTGAGACATGACCAATACAGGGACCACGGGTTCCACCTGAAAATCTTCCATCTGTAATTAAAGCAACTGATTCATTAAGTCCCATTCCAGTGATTGCACTTGTTGGAGAAAGCATTTCCCTCATTCCAGGACCGCCAGATGGGCCTTCATATCTTATTATAATGACATCTCCTTCTTTTATTTTTCCATCAAGAATTGCGTTCATAGCTTCTTCTTCTGAATCAAAACAGCAAGCTGTTCCTTCAAAACGAAGCATTTTTGGAGAAACAGCAGTTTGCTTAACTACAGCTCCATCTGGCGCAAGATTTCCTTTAAGAATTGCTATTCCTCCCTCTTTATGATAGGCCTTTTCAATTGGTCTAATTACATCTTCATCGTAGATCTGAGCTTTCTCTGCAATTTCTTTTATATCAAAACCAGAAACTGTTGGATTTGAAAAAATTTTATCTTTAAGTCTTTGAAGCACAGCTGGAATTCCACCAGCTCTGTAAAGGTCTTCCATATAATGCTGTCCCGAAGGAATTATATTTACAATGTGAGGAGTTTTTTTGCTAATTTCGTCAAAAATCTCAAGAGGAAGCTCTATTCCTGCTTCATGCGCCACTGCTTTTATATGTAAAACAGTATTTGTAGAACCACCAAGTGCCATATCAATTATAATAGCATTATAAAAAGCTTCTTTTGTAAGTATCTTTCTTGCGGTTAATTTCTTTTTTACGAGTTCAACAATTTTTACTCCAGTTTCAAAGGCAAGCCTTCTCTTTTCAGACATAACAGCTGGAGTAGCAGCTACTCCTGGAAGGCTCATTCCCATAGCCTCAGTAACACAAGCCATAGTATTTGCTGTATACATCCCCTGACATGAACCCGCAGTAGGACACGCACAAAGTTCAAGAGCCTGGAGGTCTTGTTCTGTTAAAACTCCCTTTTTAAACTTTCCAACTGCTTCAAAAGTGTCAGAAGTAAGATTTCTTCTTTGACCTTTGTAGTATCCTGCAAGCATTGGTCCTGCTGTAAGAACTATTGCTGGAATGTCAAGCCTTGCAGCAGCCATAAGCATTCCAGGTGTAATCTTATCACAGTTTGTAAGAAGCACAATACCATCAAATTGATGGGCTTCTACAATACATTCAATCATATCCGCAATTAACTCCCTCGATGGCAAAGAATACTTCATTCCCTTATGACCCATAGCAATCCCATCACAGATACCTGGAATACCAAAGAAAAATGGATAGCCCCCTCTTGTATGAATCCCTTTTTCTATAAATCTTGAGAGTTCATTCATTGAAATATGGCCAGGTATTATATCTGTGAAACTTGTAGCTACACCAATAAATGGTTTATTCATTTCAGAATGAGGAATTCCTGTTGCATAAAGAAGTGCGCGATGAGGAGTTCTTTCAAGACCTTTTTTAACTATGTCACTTCTCACTGGGTTGCCTCCCTTTGCAATTTAGCTTTATATTGTCTTATCATTTCAGCCATTTTATCTTTCTTATAAAGTTTCTCTTTCTGCATTCTTTTTTTCTCGATTTCTTCTTCTGGAGTTAAATAAGGCTTTTTGTTCATTTCATCAAGAATGCTATCAAGGTGTCTGTGTTCCTCATAAAGCTTGCGAAACTCTTCGTTTTCTTTTTTAAGAATCTCAATGATCTCTTCTTCTTTCATGGAACACCTCCAAAAATGTTTTTTTAAATTTTACAACAAATAAAAAAAAATATGTTATAATTTTTTTCATTTTCTAAATTTTTATTGGAGGTGATTATGAATCAGTTTTTAAGAGTTTTATTAAGCTTTGTTTTTTTAATCAGTTTTTTTTTTCAAGTCTCCTTTGCCATTGAAAATGAACATGGTGCATCTGTTAGGCTAAGACAGGAGATATGGGACAATGTTGTTGACCTCGGAACAATGCCAAACAAGCAACCTGACAGAAACTTTTTCAGACTGCGTATTCAGTTATGGGATAATGTAAAACTTAATGATAACTTTGGAGCTTACATAAGATTAGCAACAGAGCCAAAGTATTACACTGGTCCATATCGCTTAACTCTTGATAATGAAACAAACAGGAAAAGATTGGATCAGGATGAAGTTATAATTGATAATCTCTATATTGACATTAAAAAACCTTTTGATTTACCTGTAAACTTCAGAATTGGAAGGCAGGATTTTCTCGGTAAAGACATGTATGGCGAAGGATTTCTTATTCTTGATGGCACTCCGGCTGATGGCTCAAGAACTTTTTATTTTAACGCTATAAAAGCAACTATAAATATTGCTCCTGATAATTCAATTGACTTAGTTTATGTTTCAAATCCTAAAACAGATCAGTATTTACCAAGTATTCATCCTGCCTACTATGATAAAGCTTCAGGTGGTCTTTACATCAATCACAAAAAAAGGCTCGCTGCCTCAAATGAAAAAGGCTTCTGGATTTATGGAAGAAATAAAATATTTGAATGGCTAAATGTTGAACCTTATTATATCTACAAAAAGGAAGATGCTTATGATGTAATAAAAGAAAGCCATATTAACACTTTTGGAATGAGAGCAGTATTTAAAATAAGTGATTTCTCCTTAAGAGGCGAGCTTGCAAAACAATATGGAAAATATCAAGATGGAACTAAAAGAAGCGGGCTTGGTGGCTATGCCTTTGCTGGATATACATTTTCCAGCTGTCCTGTAATTCCTACTGTAGAAGTTGGTTATGTTTATCTTTCAGGTGATAAAACAGGAACAAAAGACAAAGATGAAGGCTTTGATCCGCTTTTTTCAAGAGCACCCCAGTGGAATGAGCTTTTGATTTATACATTAGTACCTGAAACCTCTAAAAAGGGTGGACCAATTCCTGGTTACTGGACAAATCTAAAAGCAGTAGTTACAAATTTATTGCTGAAACCAATTAAGGATTTAAGCATAAAGCTCTCATATCAACATCTCTGGGCGGATGAAAAAACAAGTGATTTACCTTCAATAATGTTTTCCAATGATGGAAAAAATCGTGGTGATCTGTGGGCATTTATCACAAACTACAAATTCACAAAAAATCTTGATGGAATGCTTCAGCTTGAGTATTTTGAACCTGGCAACTTTTATTCAGATAAAGCAAGAAATGCCACATTCATAAGATGGCAGCTTCAGTATAAATTATAGGAGGAGAAAGCTGATGAGGATGAGAAGAATTATAAATTATACGATTTTTCTTCTCATCCTTATTTTTTATTCCTATGCAAATGCATGGGATTGTAAAACCCATGCCTATATTGCTCAAAAAGCAGGTATAAGAATTCCTGAAGCAGCATGTATGCCAGACATAATCCGCGATGAAAACTATGAGCTTCTTGCTCCAATGCATTATCATAATGCTGCACCAAATACGGTTGTAACGCCTGAATACATTGATAAATATGCTGTTAAAGAAGTAACAGTGAATATTGATGGGAGAACAATAAAAATTCTTCTACCTCATCAGGCAGGGGTTCTTTACTGGAAAATTGTCAACCTTTATGAGAAAATGAAATCTCTTGATAAAACTAAACCAGATAATAGGCTTTCTTATGAGTACTATCTCGTAACAATTGCTCACTACATCGGAGATCTTTCTCAGCCGCTGCACAATTTTCCTTATTCAGACTCATCAGCAAGTGATGGGAAAATATATATTGATGAAGGAGCTTTTAATAAAGAATACCATATAAAGTTTGATGAAGCCTTTGATTCCTATATTGGTAAACCTCAAACAGAAGAAAAACTCAATAAAGCATTAAAAGAAATAAAAATCTCAAACACAGAGAATTTAAAAAATGAAATTTCAAAAATTGCAAATTCAGCAATAAAAATTGCAAATCAATGTTACAAAGAAAAAAGAATGCCTACTGAGGAAGAACTGATTGAACAGATTTCATGGTCAGTTTCTTTACTGAAAGCTGTTATTAAATCAACTTATTGATATCTCCATGACAGAGGACAAAATCGTATTTTAAAGGATCTGTAGGATTGATCCTCTTTAACTTTTCTGTAATTTCCAAAGCAGTTTTCATACTCTGAGAGCTTTTCTGTGTTAGTCCTATTCTTTTTGAGACCCTCAACACATGAACATCAAGAGGGATAATTAACTCTGAAGGCTTTATGCTCTTCCACAAGCCAAAATCAATGTCTTGATTTCTGACCATCCATCGGACAAAAAGATTGATTCTTTTGCAGGGACTGCCTTTCAGAGGATCTGGTAAAAGATGAAGTAAACCAGGAGATTTAATATTTTTCCCATAAACAGGGGTCAAATTCACTGTGCATGCCCATTTAACAAAATTTGAAATTTTCAGAATAGTGTTTTCTCCTTGAAAATAGTATTCCAGAGAATTTGACGGAGAATTTTTAAGTAACTTTTGAATAATAAAAAGATAGGCAACTATATCATCCACATCACTGAATCTGTACTTAATTGAAAACTTTTTAAGGATATAAGATGGTTGAAAATCAAGTATGAATTCCGAGGGATGTTCTCCCATAATATTAAAAAGTCCTTCAAGAAAATTGCAGAAACATTGTATGCTTCCGTAGGCAAAGGAAGATGAAATAATCCCTGCTATTTCTATGTCTAAAGGTTCTCTGTATCTTTTTGGGAATCTTATCGGGTCTTTCTGGATAGCAGTTTCAAAATTAAAGGAATTATACAACCGTTCAAGGGTATCTCTTATTTCATCCATTTCATATTTTTGATTATTTTCAACCCTTTATGCAATAATAAATTTTACTTAAATTTTTCTGTTTTGCATGAAAGTGTGAAGGAGATTCCTCGCCTGCTTGGCAGGCTCGAAATGAAAAAATTTCTCGGAGGAGTTATCATGGGAATGACAATAGCTGAAAAAATTCTTGCAGAGCATGCAGGAAAAAAAGAGGTCTCTGCGGGAGAAATAATTAATGCAAAGGTTGACCTTGTCCTTGCCAATGATATCACAGCACCAATTGCCATAAAAGAGTTTGAAAAACTCGAAGTAAAAGATGTCTTTAATAAAGAAAAAATTGCTCTGGTGCCAGATCATTTTACTCCACAGAAGGATATAAAGGCTGCAGAGCAGTGCAAAATGCTTAGAGAATTTGCCTACAAATACAAAATAAAACATTACTTTGAAATTGGAAGAGTTGGCATTGAACATGCTCTTTTACCTGAACAAGGACTTGTGCTTCCTGGCGACCTTGTAATTGGTGCAGATAGCCACACGTGCACCTATGGAGCTCTGGGTGCTTTTGCAACAGGTGTTGGCTCAACAGATGCAGCTGTTGCAATGGCAACCGGTGAGTGCTGGTTTAAAGTACCTGAAACAATCAAATTTATCTACTATGGAAAGCTTCAGCCCTGGGTAAGTGGAAAGGATTTAATTCTTTATACAATTGGAGACATCGGAGTTGATGGAGCCTCTTACATGGCAATGGAATTCACAGGTGAGGTTATTGATAGAATGCCAATGTCTGGAAGGTTTACAATGTGTAACATGGCAATTGAAGCAGGTGCAAAGGCTGGAATTATTGCGCCTGATAAAATTACAGAGGAATATGTAAAAGAACGAGCAAAAAGAACTTATAAATTCTATAGCTCAGACCCTGACGCAATTTATGCAGAGATAAAAGAATATGATTGCTCAAAGATTCCACCAATGGTTGCCTGTCCTCATCTTCCCTCAAATGTTAAACCAGCACAGCAACTCACTCACATAAAAATTGATCAGGTTGTAATAGGCTCGTGCACAAATGGAAGGCTTGAAGACCTGAGAGAGGCAGCACAAATACTTAAAGGAAGAAAAGTGCATCCTGAAGTCCGGATGATAATAATTCCTGCAACTCAAAAAATCTATATGGATGCATTAAAAGAAGGTTTAATAGAAATCTTTATAGAAGCTCAGGCTGTTGTATCACCTCCAACCTGCGGACCATGTCTTGGTGGACACATGGGAATTCTTGCAAAAGGAGAAAAAGCAATAGCTACCACAAACAGAAACTTTGTTGGTAGAATGGGACATCCTGAAAGTGAGGTTTACCTGAGTTCTCCAGCTACGGCTGCTGCAACTGGTGTGCTTGGAAGAATTGGAACACCAGAGGAATTAGGATTGTAGATGGGTTAAAATTTTTTCCTCAATCTTGCGCATTCTTCTTGCTTCGCAGGCTGAGCGTTCATGGTCATAACCTATCAGATGAAGAATACCATGAACAAGAATTCTGTCAAGTTCATGCGAAAATTGAAGACCGTATTGGTTTGCCTGAGATGAGACTTTTTCTGGATCAATTATGATTTCTCCGAGAAATAAGCTACCTGAAGGCTCTTTATCTAAATAAGGGAAAGACAGAACATCAGTAGTAGAATTTTTGCCCCTGTATTGAAAATTAAGCTCTCTCATTTTTCTACTGCCAACAACTATTATAGAGATTATCAGAGAAGTTGAATTCTTTTCCATTATTTTGAGCAGATTTTTGTTTTTATCGTCATATAAAAATTGAAAAATTTTTTTAGTGCTCTGCTTTAGCTTTTTTATTGAAACTTTAAATTTTCTCTGACTGTTGATGACTTCCACAATAACTCTCATAAAGTCTTTTCTTTCAAAGGCTCTGGATAGGAAATTCTTCTGTGAAATATTCCTGTAAGGATGTATTCAAACTTCTTTTTAATCTCGCTTAGGTCTTTTAAAGTTATTTCACATTCATCAAGCTGTCCGTCAATAAATATGTTTTTTACGATTTTATCTACAAGTCCTGAAATTCTCGCAGGTGTTGGATCATCAAGAGTTCTTGAAGCTGCCTCCACAGCATCTGCAAGCATTACTAAAGCTGCAAGTTTTGTTTGTGGTTTTGGTCCTGGATATCTATAATCCTGTTCAGATGGAGGAGTTTCCATCTCTTTTAGTGCTTTTTGATAAAAATATGTAACAAGAGCAGTTCCATGATGTTGCTGGATTACATCTTTTATAATTTCAGGTAGATTATACTCTTCTGCAAGCTCAACTCCATCCTTTACATGCGAAATTATAATCATACTACTCAGATGAGGATTAAGCTTTTCATGTTTACTTACACATCCTGTCTGATTCTCTACAAAATACTCTGGCATTCTTATTTTGCCTATATCATGGTAATAAGAAGCAACCTTTGCCAGCAAAGGATTAACTCCTACAACCTCAGCTGCAGCCTCTGCAAGACAGCCAACTATCATACTGTGATGATAAGTTCCTGGAGCTTCAACCGAAAGCTGTTTCATTAAAGGATGATCAATATCCAGCAGTTCAATAAAACTTAAAGGAGTTGTCACATGAAAAAATCTTTCTATAGCAGGCAAACAAAGAAAACACATTGCTGATACTGTCAATCCATTGATAACTGAAAAAACAGAGGAAAAATAAATCTTAGAAAAACTAACATCTCTCATTATAAGAAGAATAGAGATTGAACTAACTGTATTAGCTATTGCTATGTATATTCCAGCATTTATTATGTCAGTTCTTTTTTTACATCTGAGAAGAGCAAAAGCACCAATGAGAGAGCCAATAAAAACATAAATAGGTATTAAAGGTATTTTCACCCATATCCCTGCCATAAAACTGAGAACTAAAGAAAATGTAATAGCTGTATGGAAATCAAACAATAATACCACCAATGCAGGACCTAAAGCAAAAGGTATGCCAAGGGTATGCAAACCCAAACCTTCAATTCCTAATCCCTTAGAAAACACTGAAAATACATGATCAAATACTCTTGCAATAACTAATGTAAAAATCGTAAGAATTCCAAGTAATGCCTTCATTTTTTTCTTTTTAATATAAGCAGGCTTATATCTAAGAAGATCTCTATAGAAAAAAACAACAAGAAGCATAACAAGAATCAGGCTTCCTAAAAAGGAAGTCTCTGATTTGAAATCATGAAGTAAAAAGGCAATTAAAACAGATAAACCAATAAGAAAAAGTAATGCTTGTCTTTCAATAAATATCTTTTTGTCTTTTCCATTCTGGGAAGATTTAAATTTTTCAATAAATTTTCTTAAATATGACCTGTCAGGAGTAACAGGCTTAAGTGGTGGCGTGTCTTTCATGTTTTTCATAAGCTTTTATGATTTCCTGAACAAGTCTATGCCTGACAACATCTTTTTCAGTGAAATAAATAATCTTTATTCCTTCAATATCTTTCAGAATTTTCAACGCTTCTACCAATCCTGATACTTTCTGAGGTGGAAGGTCTATCTGAGTAATATCCCCTGTTATCACAGTTTTTGAACCAAAACCAAGTCTTGTAAGATACATTTTCATCTGCTCTGTGGTTGTATTTTGAGCTTCATCAAGAATTATAAAAGCATCATTAAGGGTTCTTCCTCTCATAAATGCAAGAGGTGCGATTTCAATGGCACCTTTTTCAATGAGCTTTGATGCCTTGTCAAGGTCAAGCATGTCATAAAGAGCATCATAAAGAGGCCGTAGATAAGGGCTTACCTTTTCTTCAATAGCTCCTGGTAGAAATCCCAATTTTTCTCCTGCTTCAACAGCTGGTCTTACAAGCACTATTCTTGATACCTGTCTTGTAAGCAAAAAATGAATTGCCATTGCCATGGCAAGATAGGTTTTTCCTGTTCCTGCAGGTCCTATTCCAAAAACAATGTCATACTTGAGCATTGCTTCCATGTATTCTTTTTGAGTTGGTGTTTTAGGAATAATAACTCTTTTTTTGGAAGGAACAGCAATTCCGCCTTTGAAAAGACTGATTATTGAGACAGGTTTACCTTCCTTAAGCTCTTGAATAGAATGCATAACATCTTCGGGCTTAATTATATAACCTTCCCTGTTGACAGCTCTTATATCTTCTATTATTTTTTCAGCTCTTTCAATATCTCCTTCATTTTCACCCTGAATAATCAATTTGTTTCCTCTCACACTTAAAGTAACATTCAATGCCTCTTCTATAAGAGTGAATATTTTGTCCAGACCTCCATGAATGAAGGGATATTCTCTTTCTTCATCAAGCTCTAATATGCGTGCTATGGCTTGCCTCCTTTATAAGTTATTTTAAGTATAAAATTTTCAAATCCCTTAGAATGCAATTCCTGGGAGAGTTTTTTTGCTTGAGAAAATTTTTTGTATTTACCTATTCTCACTTTATACAAATCCTCTTTTACAAGAAAGCTTTCATACCCTCTTTCTTTAAGTCTTTTCTGTAATTCTTGAACATTTACTATATCTGAAAAAGCGCCAACCTGAATTGTATAAAAAATTTGTTTATGAGTTTTATATTTAATTGACTTTACAGGTTTTTCAAAATCCTGCTTTTTAACCTTTTGTTCTGAAGTTTGACTCTTTGTCTCAACCTGTTTAGTCTGCACAGTATTTTGTGCTATTTCAATCTCTGGTTTTAATTTATCTTTTTCATTAGTTTGCTGGACTTGTTGTTCCTGCTTGACTTCAGTCTTTGCAGTAGAGTCTTCCTGTTTTTTTGCAAAGGCTGTTCCTACAGTGGTTGATAACACAGTTTTTTCAGAATTGTCCGCCTTGCTAACATAAATTTCCTTTACTGGAGTTGTAATATATCCAATAACATACCCAACAATAATTCCAAGCACAGCAATTCCAAATAATATCAAGAAAAATATCTTTTTATTTATCACTAAAAGTTCCTCACTTTTTTGTTTCATATGATTAACATAGCATCACCATAGGAAAAAAATCTATACCCCTTTTCTATGGCTTCTTTATAGGCTTTTTTAACCTTATCAATATCACAAAACGCATAAACAAGAGCAAGAGGAGTTGATTTTGGCAAATGAAAGTTTGTAATTAAAGCATCCACAATTTTAAAATTATACCCTGGATAAATAAAAATATCTGTGCTACCTTTTATTTTATGCTCATCAGAGCCCATATCTTCGTATTTTCCAGAAGCATAACCTTCCAGGGCTCTTGTTGTTGTAGTGCCTACTGCAAAAATTTTTTTTCCCTCCTTTTTAACTAAATTTACTTCTTCTACAAGAGCTCTTTGTATTTCAAAATATTCAGCATCCATTGTATGTTCCTTTAAGTTTTCCACTTTAATTGGTTTAAAAGTTCCAACTCCCACATGAAGAGTTATCTCTCTCAGTTTAACACCTTTATTTTCAATGTGTTTAAGAAGTTCCTCTGTAAAGTGAAGCCCTGCTGTAGGTGCTGCGATAGAACCATTCGCCTTTGCAAAAACTGTTTGATAGTAATGTCTGTCAGAATCCTCAGGTTTTCTTTTAATGTAGGGAGGTAAAGGCATAAAACCCTTTTTATCTATAAGTTTTTTTACATCCTGAGGAGTCATCCTGAAAACAATCTGTTTTCCATCACAATTAGTTTTGATTTCGGCTTTAACTTCATCAATAAGAACCTCACCTTCATATCCTGACTTTGTCATTACTTCCCAGATTACACAATCATGGGAAACTTTTTTTTGCTTAACAAGAAGAATTTCTATTTTGCCTCCTGTTGGTTTTTTCCCGATAACTCTTGCAGGAATTACCTTTGTATTATTGATGATAAGCATATCACCTCTGGAAAAATATTCTACGATTTCAGAAAAAATTTTATGCTCTATCTGTCCTGTTTGTTTGTGTAAAACCATTAAACGAGCTTTATCTCTTTCTGGCAAAGGATACTGGGCAATTAGATCTACTGGTAAAGAATAATCGAGTTCAGTTATTTTCATTGATTGTTATTATTTCTGTCCCGGGATAGAAATACTGAAGTATTTCTTTATAATTTTTTCCTTCTTGCGCCATCTGAAAAGCACACCACTGACACATCCCTACTCCATGACCATATCCGCTTCCTTCAAAAACAACTCCATCCTCTTCAACTCTAATAGACTTAATCATTGTGCTTGGAAGAGCTGTCCAGTGAAGAAGTCTTCTTAATTCAGTGGCTTTTATTAATTTCTTATTTTTTCCATCACTGAATTCAATCTCTTTTACCCTTCCAGTAGATGTATAATTCAATATTTTAACATCAGATATTTTACCCATTGATAAAACACTTTTAAGAGTATTGAAAGAAATCTTTTTTTCCCAAAAGGTATAAGGTGAAGGGGTTGAAGGAACTTTTACAGGCTTCAAATAAGGATACTGTCTTCCAAAAACCTCTTGAGGATCTTCAGTTTGTCCTACACTGCATGCATGATAAAAAGCCATTACAGGTTCGCCCTGATAGGTAAGTATTTGACCTTTTGTATCATTAACAGCTTTTTTCACTTCTTCTTTTTCTTCATCTTCTCTGTAAACCTGATGAAACACTGAAGATGTAACATCGTAAAAATTTTTAGTTCTGTTTCTGATAATGTGCGCCACCGCATAGGTTCTTGCCAAAACAGCCTGTGCTTTTAAAGCTTCCTCTGGCCAGTCAATTCCAACTTCTGATGCCACCACTCCTTTTACATAGTCTTCAAGCTGAACAACATTTATCAAAAAATATCCTTCAGACCCTTTCCATATCTCAATTTCTCCAGAATAGGTTGAACCATCTATAATTGTTTTTGCTGAAACTTTCTTTATTTTTTTTAAATCATTCAAAGCAGGTCTTCTATCTCCTATAAGAACTCTTATAAAAGAATTCTCGTTTTTATCCATTCCATAGACCTGAACAGTAAAGAACAATGTAATCAGAATTGATAAAATTACTCTCTTCATGGTCATCTTTTGCTTAAAAGGTAAAATATTAAACTGAGGATAATGCTTAAAAGTATTGATGTGCCTAAGGGAAAGTAAAACACAAAGTTTCTTTTCTCAATTACAATATCACCTGGAAGTCTTCCAATGAAAGGAATTTTCCCAGCCAGCATCAGAATTAAACCTATTACCACTGTTATTATTCCAACAAGAATTAAAAACTTTCCAATCTCATTCATAATCTATCCTTTTTAAATATCTCTCAGCCTCTGAATATATGCACCCACAATATTTTTGCCTGTAAAGTTCAAGCTCTGCTGCTGTTTTCATCGCTTTTCTGAAACATCCTCTAAAGTCCTCAGAAATAAAATTAACAGTGTTGTCTTTGCCTATCTCAATTCCAATCTCTATTATTTTATCAAATTTTTGATATGGACTTACCAGCAAAGTGGTTGTAAAGTTTTCAATTCCAAGTTCTTTAGCTTTTTCAGCTGTCCTTTCAAGTCTCATTTTATAACATATTTCACATCTTTCTTTTTCTTTCCCTACCACAGCTCTTAAGAACTTGTAAAATTCTCTATAATTGTCATCATAAATAACTTTAAGGCTCCAGAGCTGTTCAAGCTTTTTTAAAGAATCAATTCTTGCTCTGTATTCAGTATAGGGATGGATATTTGGGTTATACCAGAATAAAATTACATCAAATCCTTTATTTGTAAGAACCTCCAAAGGATAAATAGCACAATTGCTGCAACATGTATGAAGCAGTATTTTCATCAAAACAACCTCTCAGGAACCTTTCTTTTTAAAACCTCATAAGCAAGTCGGGTAGCCACCCTCCCCCTTGCTGTTCTCTCAATGAATCCTTCCTGCATTAGATAGGGTTCATAAACATCTTCAATTGTATCCTTGTCTTCTCTTAAAGAAGCTGCAATTGACTCAATTCCTGCTGGACCACCATTAAATTTTTCAATTATCGTCAACAAAATTTTTCTATCCATCTCGTCAAGTCCGTAATTATCAACATCCATTGCTGTAAGAGCCTGTTTTGCTATATCTAAATCTATTATTTCTTTATCCTGAACCTGCGCAAAATCTCTTATTCTTTTAAGCAGTCTGTTTGCCACTCTTGGAGTTCCACGAGACCTTCTTGCAATCTCCATTGCAGCATCTTCATTTATGGAAATTCCCAAAATTTTTGCTGATCTTTGTACAATCTCTTTAAGCTCCTCAGGATTATAAAACTCAAGCCTGAATACAACACCAAATCTGTCTCTCAAAGGAGATGTAATCAAGCCTGTTCTTGTTGTAGCTCCAATAAGTGTAAATCTTGGAAGATTTATCTTTATTGAACGAGCAGAAGGTCCCTGCCCAATAATTATATCAAGGGTGAAGTCTTCCATTGCAGGATAAAGTATTTCCTCAACAACTCTTGGAAGCCTGTGAATTTCATCAATAAATAAAATGTCTCTATCAGACAGATTTGTAAGAATTGCAGCCACATCCCCTGCTCTTTCAAGAACAGGACCGGATGTGCTTTTAATGTTAACACCCAGTTCATTTGCTATCACTGTTGCAAGAGTTGTTTTTCCAAGTCCAGGAGGACCGCAGAAAAGAACATGATCAAGAGGTTCCTGCCTTATAAGAGCTGCTTTAATAAAAACTTCTATATTGTCTTTGATTTTTTTCTGACCTATGAATTCCTTTAATGTTCTTGGTCTGAGTGTTATATCTAAAATTTCATTATTTTCCATCTTTCCCTGCTAAGATGCTCAAGGACTCTCTGATTATTGTTGCTTCGTCTTTTTCATTATCATAAATTTTATCAAGAACTTCCTTTGCCTGCAATCTTTTATATCCAAGATTTACCAGAGCTGATAAAACATCTTCATATTTCTGATCTTTTTCATATGTTAAAGAAGGCAGCACTCCTTTCAATTCAAGAAAAATTCGCTGAGCAGTTTTTTTACCAATTCCTGGAATCTTACTCAGTGATTTTATGTCTTGCTGCTCAATGGTTTTATAAAGAGTTTCTTTATCATAGGTTGAAAGAATGTTTATTGCCATTTTTGGACCAATACCAGAAATTTTTATCAATTCCTGAAACAGATCCCTTTCAGAGCTATCTAAAAATCCATAAATCTCTACAAGTTCTTCCTTTAAAATCAAAGAAGTGTAAATCTGAATTTCCTCGCCTGTATTAATGTATCTGGCAATTCTAACTGGTATTTTTACTGAATAACCAAGACCGCCTGTTTGAATAACAACTCTGTCAGGTTTAACTGTAACAGCTTTACCTTTTATAAAGTCAAGCATTTATTTATTTTAACACTTTTAAAAGCTTCCTTGAATGAATATGGCATATTGCTACAGCCAGAGCATCAGCACAGTCATAGGAAATTTTTTTATCAATGCTTAAAAAATTATGTACCATGCTTTTGACCTGAGCCTTGTGAGCTCTTCCATATCCTGTAAGAGCTTTTTTTATCTCAGTAGAGCTATATTCATAAACAGAAATTTGCTTTTGAGCTGCAACTAAAAAAGCTATCGCCCGAGTATATCCAAGAACAAAGGAAGAAGGAATTTTTTTACCTGCAAATATTTTCTCTACAGCCATCTCATAGGGACTGTATTTTTCAATTACCTCTAACAGAGATTCATAAATAAATTTAAGTCTTTCTGGCAGGCTTACATTGTGAGAAATATTTATAGTGTCAGCATGGATTAATCTTATGTCATTGGAGTTTGAACTTTGAATTCTGAAATTTGAATTTTGAATTGCTCCAGTCCCCGCTGAAGTATCCACTATTCCATAGCCAAAATGTCTGCTGCCAGGGTCAATACCTATGACTATCATTATTTCACTTTCTTTTTAGTTGCTGGAAGCTCAAATAATATATCTTCCACAAGTTCGCACAGAATGTGACCAAGAGTAATATGAGTTTCCTGAATTCTTGGAGTATCCTCTGACGGAACAGCAAAAGCGTAATCAACTTTTGAAATCAGTTTTTCACCTCTTATGCTTGTAAAGGCAATTGTCTTAAGTCCTCTTTTTTTAGCTACCTCAACTGCTTTAATAACATTCCTTGATGAGCCAGATGTGCTTATTCCGATTGCTATATCCCCTGAGGTTCCCAATGCTTTAATCTGCTTTGAAAAAACTTCAGAATAATCATAATCATTAGCTATTGCTGTAATCACAGCCATATCTGTATTTAAAGCAATTGCTGGAAGTCCTGGCCTTTCTCTTTTAAATCTGTTAACAAACTCTGCAGCAATGTGTGAGGCATCTGTGGCACTTCCACCATTACCGAAAATTAAAATTTTACTGCCCTCATTAAGAGTTTTTGCAATAATTTCAGCAACTTCTTTAATCAGCTTTATATTTTCTCTGAAAAATTGCTCCTTAACCCTGATTGAATCTTCATAGGCTTTTCTGATTTTGTCTTCTATCTGCATTTATTCTTCCTCCTTGAAACATGGATAGAGTTTGTCATAGGTTACAAAGATATGCTCTGGTACTACCCGCACATCCTCAAGTATGGTCATAAATCCCACATCTCCTGCCCATCTGGGAACAATGTGCCAGTGAAGATGCTCATCAATGCTTGCAGATGCTACAACTCCTATATTAAGTCCTATATTAAATCCATCAGGATGCATTACCTTTTTAAGACATTTCAAACATTTAACAGTAAGAATCATACACTCTGTGAGTTCCTCTGTATTCAGTTCTTCAAGAGTATGAACATGTCTGTATGGCACAACCATAAGATGTCCTGAGTTATAAGGGTATTTATTCATAATAATAAAAGAAAGCTTGCCTCTGTAAAGAATCAGGTTATCTCTGTCTCTGTCTTCTTTTGGTTTGTCACAGAATATGCATCTCTTTTCTTTCTGTCCAAGTATGTATTCAATTCTCCATGGTGCCCATAAAACCTTCATTTAATCCTCCTTAAAGCTTCCTGTGCATCCTGCCATGTAAGCCATTTATCTTTTCTGTTTCTAAGTAAATAAGCTGGATGAAATGTGGGGATAACAGGAATTTGATTGTAAAAGAAAACTTTTCCTCTTATTCTAGATATATGCAAATCCTTTAGTTTTCCATCCATACCCATTAATGTATAGGTTGCCACTCTGCCAAGACACATAATTACTTGAGGAGAAACTATTTCTATCTCTCTTTTTAGATAATCAAAACACGCTAAAATTTCACTTTCTAAAGGATCTCTATTCATTGGAGGATGACATTTTACAGTATTAGTTATATAAACATCTTTTCTGTTAAATCCCATTTTTTCTATTAAGCTTGTTAAAAGTTTACCTGCCTCACCAACAAAAGGTCTGCCCTGCAAATCCTCATCAACTCCTGGTGCTTCACCAACAAACATTAGTTTTGCATTAATAGAACCCTCACCACATACAGGATTTTTTCTTGAATTGCTCAAAGGACATTTTTTACATTGTCTGATTTCGTCACTCAATTTCTCAATGGCTAACTGTCCATGTTCTGAAGATTCATCATAGTTCGCTGGAAATGCTTCTTCAGAAAACTGCTCCAACAAAGATTGAACAAACTGCCCTGGTAGATCTTTAAAGCCAAGATTTTTATAAAAATTCAGGATATCAACTATATTGTCTATCTTTCGCCCCATCTCAGCTTCTCTCTTAAAACTCTGAAATAATTTCTCCTTGGAGGTGCAATAAGATAAGTTTTTTCATCAGCTATCCTGCATCTAACTTTATCATTTTTCTGCAAAGGCAAACCAATCTGTCCATCTACTGTTAAAAATATGTCTCTAACATGCGAAGAAATCACCACATCAATTACAAAATCGTCTGGTAGAACAATAGGTCTAACAGTCAATGTATGGGGGCATATTGTTGTGAATACTAAGCCTTTTAATGTGGGATACAGAATAGGACCTCCTGCTGAGAGATTATAGGCTGTTGAACCTGTTGGTGTAGAAATTATTATTCCATCAGCCTTTATTGTGGAAACATATATATTGTTTATGATTAAACCAAAGTCTGAAATCTTTGCCATTATACCTTTACCAATTACAATGTCATTAAGTCCAAGATACTCATTGACTATGTGTTCATCTCTCAGAACCTGAGCATTTATCATGCTTCTTTCTTCTATCTCATAATCTCCTGAAAATATCTGCTCCAGGGAATTAAATAAATCAGTTTTTGGAATTTCTGTTATAAATCCGAGCCTTCCCATGTTTATTCCAATTATGGGAATTTTTTTTCCTCCAATAAGTCTGGAAGCACTGAGCATTGTTCCATCTCCACCAAGAACAACAACTGCATCAGAACTTTGAATTGCCATTATTTCAGAATGATTAAAACTGGAAAAAACTCCAACAGAATGGAAAACTATGCATTCAGCGCCTCTATTTTTCAGCCAATCCTGAACTTTAATGGCTGTTTCAATGGCTGAATTATCATTTTCCTTGTAAAGAATTGAAAGTTTTTTAAACATTTAAATCTCCATCTCAAAAACTCTTGTTGTCTCATCAACTAAATCTATTTTAATCTTTAAAGCATTTTCAGGCAAATCACTGAGTCTCTGAGCCCACTCTATTACACATGTACAAACTTCAAAGTATTCCCATAAATCAATATCTTCATTTTTTACATTGTCAAGCCTGTAAAGGTCAATATGACAGAAGTCTGCTTCTGGATAATGAGAAACTATTACAAAACTTGAGCTTGCTATATCTTTTTCCTCTATACCAAATGATGAAGCAATTCCTTTTGTCAAAATAGTTTTACCAGCTCCCATTTCTCCATAAAGAGCTATAACTTTTATTCCCTGTTTCTGTGCAAAACTTCCGAGCATTTTACCAAGAATTTTTGTTTCTTCCTCTGAGTAGGTAAAAATCCTCATTTTTTCAGGCTCTTGTAAAGAAAAAGAACAATTCCTATGCTTATAGCTGAATCCGCCACATTAAAAGCTGGCCAATGAAGATTTTTCAGATGAAGGTCTATGAAATCTATAACATAACCATAAATAAGCCTGTCAAGAATATTTCCTGAAGCTCCTGCAATTATAAGTGAGTAAATCAACCAGTTTTGAGAATCCTTGAAATACATATAAATAAGAAATACTATAGCAAATAAAGCAATTACAATAAAAAATCCTGCACCTAAAAATTTAAACATTCCAAAGGCTGTGCCTGTGTTTTCAACATAAACAAGATTAAAAAAAGGTAAAAGCTTAATTACTCCCCGTGGAGCTAAAAACTTAATAGCAAGATACTTTGTAAGCTGATCAAAGAAAACAACAAGAAAAATCAAAATCAATGCTTTATGAATTTTTAAGGACATGATAACATCTTGGACATACATCAGGAATTTCAAGCTTTCCAACCATGGCAGAATAATTCCAGCAGCGCTGACATTTAGCTCCTTCAGCTTTTTCTATTGTAACGGTAAATTCAGTATCCTGAGAGTCTATTAATTGCACCTGGGAGACAATAAATAAAGTCGGTAAAAACGAATAGTAAGGTTCTAAAAAGCTCTTTAATTTTTCATTAACAGAAAGCACCACCTTTGCCTCAAGAGAATTTCCTATAAATTTTTCCTGTCTTGCGATCTCAAGAGCTTTATTAACCTCATCCCTTATCTCAATCAGTTTTTCCCATTTCAATTGAAGCTCTTCATCAATGAAATTTTCCTTAACTTCTGGCATTTTTTCTAAAAATACACTTTCTGTTTTCCTGAAAGGAAGATGTTGCCATGCCTCTTCTGCTGTAAATGAAAGAATTGGAGCAATTAATTTAATAAGAGACTCTGCAATATTATACAAAACCCATTGAGCTGCCCTTCTTTCTGATGAGTCAGATTTAAATGTATAAAGCCTGTCCTTTAAAATATCAAGGTAAAAGGCACTCATATCAGTAACACAGAAATTATGAACTGCATGAAAAACTTGATGAAATTCAAAATTTTCATAAGCAGCTCTCACTTTTTTAATTAGTTTTTGAAGCCTCATCATTGCCCATCTGTCTATTTCAAGAAGACAGTCTGAATAATCTTTACCATCGTAGTCATGGATATTTCCAAGAAGATATCTCAATGTGTTTCTTATTTTTCTGTAAGCCTCTGTAAGTCTTGAAAGAATTTCCTGGGAAAGTTTTATATCATCTCTATAATCTTCTGCAGAAACCCATAATCTTACAATATCAGCTCCGTTACTTTTTATAATTTCCTGTGGAGCTATTACATTTCCAAGAGATTTGGACATCTTTCTTCCCTGCCCATCAACTGTAAATCCATGGGTAAGAACAATTCTATAAGGTGCTCTTCCTTTGTTCCCAAGTGAAGCAATTAATGAACTCTGAAACCATCCCCTGTGCTGGTCACTTCCTTCAAGATACATATCAGCTGGCCAGCTTAGCAGAGGATTTCTTTCAAGAACTGCTGCATGACTTACTCCAGAGTCAAACCATACATCAAGAATGTCTTTTTCTTTTTGAAAATCCTTCGAACCACATTCTGGACAGCTATACCCGGGCATTAAATCTTCAAGGTTGAGTTTAAACCATACATCAGAGCCTTCCATTTCAACAAGACTACAAATTTTGTCAAATAAATTTTCATCATTTATTATATATCCGCATTTTTTACAGACAAATAATGTAATCGGCACGCCCCATGCTCTCTGGCGGGAAAGACACCAATCTGGTCTTTTTTCTACCATAGAATAAATTCTATCTCTACCCCATGAAGGAATCCATCTGACTTTGTCTATCTCTGCAAGAGCCCTCTTACGAAGTTCGCCATGGCTCATTGAAATAAACCACTGAGTTGTTGCCCTGAAAATAATTGGTTTTTTACACCGCCAGCAATGGGGATAAGAATGCTTAATACTGCCTTCCCATAGAAGTGAGTTATTTTTCTTCATATGCTCTATTATTGCTCTGTTTGCTTTAAAAACATTTTCCCCTGCAAAATAAGGAACATCCTCTGTGAATCTTCCTCTATCATCAACAGGAGCGTAAATGTCAAGTCCGTATTTTAAACCAACTTCATAGTCTTCCTCTCCATGTCCTGGTGCTATATGAACCACACCAGTGCCTTCGCCTATTTCAACAAAATCAGCCACTACCACTTTTGAAACTCTATCTATGAAAGGATGCTTAGCTTTTATTCCTTCAAGATCTCTACCTTTAATTTCAAAAAGAGGTGTCTCATCTACATCAACTTTGTCTTTTAAATTCTTAATTGCTTCTTTAACTATTATAAGCACACCTTTTGAACTTTTAACTCCAACATAATCAAAATCTGGATGAACAGCTAATGCCAGATTTGCAGGTAAAGTCCAGGGAGTTGTTGTCCATATTACTATATACACTGGAGATTCTTTAACTGACAACTTCTCTTTATCAATAACTTCAAAAGCTACAAATATTGATGGAGACTCCTTATCAGCATACTCAACTTCTGCATCAGCCAGTGCTGTTACGCAGGAAGGGCACCAGTAAACAGGCTTTTTGCCACGATAAACATAACCATTTTTAAAAAAGGTAAGAAACTCTCTTACAATTGTGGCTTCATAGTCATTGGACATAGTTATGTAAGGGGTGTCCCAGTAACCAAAAACTCCAAGACGGATAAACTCATCCCTTTGAATATTTATAAATTTCTCAGCGTAAGCCCTGCAGAGCTGCCGTTTTTTAAAAATATCAATATTTTCTTTTTCTTTTCCCAGTGATTTATCTACCTGTAGCTCAATTGGCAGACCATGACAATCCCATCCAGGAACAAAAGGACAGTACTGCCCGAGCATTGAATGATATTTAACAATTATGTCTTTGAGAATTTTGTTTAACGCATGCCCGATATGAATATGCCCATTAGCATAGGGAGGCCCATCATGAAGAATGAAGCATCTTCCACCAGAAGCCCTGTTTTTGTCCTGAAGTTTCTCGTATATCCTATTTTCTTTCCAGAATTTTAAAATTGCAGGCTCCCTTTCAGCAAGATTTGCCTTCATAGGGAATCCTGTCTGCGGTAAATTAAGAGTATTCTTGTAATCCTGCGACATAAATTAAAGAATACCACAACATTTTATCAAAATTCAAACCTTTATATGCTATTATAAGAAATAAAGAGATTCCTTGCAACTTGAGGGTGCTCGGGTTTGAGAAAACTCTAAGGAGGTATTTATGGATTTGTTCAGTGACATATTAAGAAAGTTAAAAGGAGAGTATGTTGATATTTTCCTTGAGGAAAAAATAACAAATCAGCTTCAGATGGAAGAAAATAAAGTTCAAAAATGCTCTTCAGTTTTTGATAAAGGACTGGGAGTAAGAGTAATCAAAGAAGGAAAAACCTTTTATGCCTACACAAATGATTTAACTAAAAATGGTATTGAAGAGTTAATCTCCTCTTTAAAAAGCAAGGATAATGGTAACCATATCAATCTGAAAAAAATTGAACCTTCAATGCAATTTTTTATAAAAATCAATCCAGCAGATGTTGAAATATCACAGAAAATAAATTTTATAAAAAGAGCCAATGAAGTGGCATGGAAAGAAAGTTCAAAAGTCAAACAGGTAAGAGTGTTATATGCTGATTCTTTTCAGAAAATTAAAATAGCCAGTTCAGAAGGAATTTTTTCGGAAGAAAAAAGAATTCAAACGCTTTTTCTGATTCATGTTGTAACCCATGAAAATGGAGTTATTCAAACAGGATATGAAGCAGTAGGAGGATTTAAAGGAATTGAGCTTTTTGAGGAAATTCTACCTGAAGAGATTTCACTTAAGACAACAAAGAGAGCTTTAATGATGCTCAAGGCAAGACGCATACAAGGAGGAAGAATGCCTGTTGTAATTTCCTCTGAAGCAGGTGGAACAATGATACATGAAGCAATAGGACATGGACTTGAAGCAGACCTTGTTCAGGAAGGACTTTCAGTTTACAGTGGCAGAATCGGTCAAAAAATAGCTTCAGAATTAATTACGGTAATTGACGATCCAACTCTTCCCAATATGAGGGGGTCCTATGTTTTTGATGACGAAGGAACGCCTTCACAGAGGACAGTTTTGGTTGAAAATGGAGTTCTCGTTAATTATCTTTATGATAAATACACTGCAATAAAAGAAGGAAAAAAATCCACAGGAAATGGCAGAAGACAGTCTTATGAGCATTATCCAATTCCAAGAATGAGCAATACTTTTATTGCCCCTGGGAAACACTATCCAGAAGAAATAATTCGCTCAGTTGATAAAGGGCTGTTTGTTAAAAAAATGGGTGGTGGGCAGGTTAACACTGTTACTGGAGAGTTTGTTTTTGAAGTTCAAGAGGGTTATCTTATAGAAAAAGGTATAATTGGAGAGCCTGTAAGGGGTGCATTATTGATTGGCACTGGACAGGAGATTCTAAAAAATATTGATATGGTTGGCAATGATCTGGGATTTTCCATTGGCACATGTGGAAAAAACTCTCAGGGAGTTCCTGTTACAGATGGAATGCCAACAGTAAGAATTCCTGAGATAGTTGTTGGTGGACAAGCAAAGTAAATGTTTTATTTTTTCCATAAATGTTTCATTTTTACCACATTAATATCCTGGTTGAACTAATAATTTCAGCAATTTTTTTCTGGCATTTTTTTTGTATATTATTTCTTGATGCCTTTTCAGAAGACTATAAAATCAGAAATTGCATTGTCCGGTGTGGGAATACACACTGGCAAAAGAATTAATATAAGGCTTATTCCTGCCCAAAGGGATACAGGGATAATCTTTTATAGAACAGATAAAGGATTGCAAATTAAAGCAAAACTTCCATTTGTTATTGATACATCTTTTGCAACAACAATAGGAATTGATGGAGTAAAAGTCAGAACTGTTGAGCATCTGCTTGCAACGCTTTATGTTTTTGGAATAACCAATCTTATAATTGAGATAGATGGTTCAGAAATCCCTGTGATGGATGGAAGTGCTCAGGATTTTGTAAAACTCATTATGAAAACAGGCATTGCAAAACAGGGTAAAACAATCCCTACATTAAAAATAACAAAGCCTTGTATTTACGAAGAGTCACGTTCACGGATCGTTGCCAGACCACACAAAGGCTTCAGGATAACCTATAAAATTTTTTATGAACATCCGTTAATTTTAGCACAATCTCTATCCATTGAAATCAATGAACAAAATTTTCTCAAAGAAATAGCACCTGCGAGGACTTTTGGATTTTTAAAGGACATACAGTATCTTCTTCAAAACGGTTTTGCTCGTGGAGGTTCATTGGAAAATGCTCTTGTTCTTGATGAAAAAGGTGTTGTAGGAGGAAAACTCAGATTCAAAGATGAATTTGTAAGACATAAAATTCTTGATGCAATCGGTGATCTGTCTTTATTAGGTTATCCAGTTCAGGGACATTTTATAATTGAAAAGGGTGGACACACTGCTCATATAAACTTCTTAAAACATCTTGTTGAATCAGACTGTTACGAATTAGAAGAAGAACCATATTTTAATTTTTACCTATCAGTTCAAACTATTTAATCCTCAGTCCAATGCTTCGGATCAAGAGCATCTCTTAATGCTTCACCAAGAAGATTAAAGGACAGCACTGTTAAAAATATGGCTAAACCAGGAAACAGGCTCATCCACCATGCAACAGTAATGTAGTCTTTACCAATGCTTAAAATTCCTCCCCAGCTTGGCTCAGGCGGCTGGATTCCAAGTCCAAGAAAGCTTAAACCGCTTTCAATTAATATAGCTCCGCCAACCGAGAAAGTGGCAGCTACAATAACAGGATAGATTGCATTAGGAAGTATATGCTTAAAGATAATTCTGCCAGAGCTTGCACCAATTGCTCTTGCAGCAAGAACAAACTCTCTTTCCTTTAATGACAAAACTTCTGCCCGGACAAGTCTTGCCACATCCATCCATCCTGTAAGCCCTATTACTACCATAATTATGTAAATGCTCGGCTCAAGCACAGCAACAACAGCAAGTATTAAAAAAAGTGTAGGAAAAGCAAGCATTACATCAACAACTCTCATTATCAATGTATCAATCCATCCTCCGTAATATCCTGCAATTGCACCGAGCACTGTTCCAGTAAAAATAGCAATTCCCATTGCAAGAAATCCTACTTTAAGAGAGACTTTTGCACCGTATATTATTCTTGAAAAAACATCCCGTCCAAGCTCATCAGTGCCAAAGAGATGCTCCTTTGATGGTGGTTCAAGAACATGATAAACATTAATTTTGTATGGATCGTATGGGGCAACATGAGAAGCAAAAATTGCAATAAAAAATACAAAAAAAATAAATATCAGACCACCAACTGCCAGTTTATTTCTTAAAATTCGTTTCAGTATCAGCTTAAACATCCCGTTTTACCCTTATTCTTGGATCAATAACAAAATATGCAAGGTCGGCAAGAAGATTGCCAATCAATGTCAATAATGCACCGATCAGCAATATACCCATTATTGTTGGATAATCCCTTGCCATGGCAGAAGAATAAAAAAGCTGTCCCATTCCTGGAATGGAAAAAATGCTTTCAAAAATAACGCTTCCTCCAATAAGTCCTGGAATTGCAAGTCCTAAAAGCGTTACAACTGGCAAAAGAGCATTTCTTAAAGCATGTCTTATCAACACTACTCTTTCAGGCAAGCCCTTTGCTCTTGCTGTCCTTATAAAATCCTGTCTCAGCACTTCAAGCATGCTTGAACGTGTATATCTGGACATTCCAGCAAGTCCTGCAAAGGACATTATTGTAACTGGCAAAATAAGATGTTTTGCCCAGTCAAGGAGTCTTTCATAAAATGGCATTGTTTCAGCTCCGACGCTCTGAATTCCAGAAATGGGAAGCCAACCAAGATTTACACCAAAAACAATCATAGCAAGTAAAGCAATCCAGAAGGTTGGAACAGAAAAGCCTGTAAAAACAAAAACTGTAAGAGCTCTGTCAAAGAGGCTTCCTGGTTTCAAAGCTGAAAAAACTCCAATTGGAATAGAGACCACAAGAATAAAAAGCAGAGAAAGCAAATTAAGGGTGACAGTAATTGGAAGTCTTTCTTTAATTTTCTCTTTAACAGGCCTTCCATCAACAAAACTCTTTCCCAGATCCAGTGTAATAACCATTTTAAGCCAGTTAAGGTATCTTTCATGAAGTGGTTTATCAAGTCCGTAAAGCTTTTTTAGAGCCTCCATTGCCTCAGGAGATGCCTTTGGTAATAGTTCTTCAGTAAAGCTCGCAGGTGAGCCTGGTGCAAGATTTATTACAACAAAACATATAAGAGTGATACCAAAGAGAATCGGTATCATCAGGAAAAATCGCCTGAGTATGTAAAAAAGCATAGACTAAATTTTACAATAAAATGCAGTTATTTGGAAATCCTTAAAACACCCTCTATGTCCACTATTTTCTCTTCCATTGGAATTTCTACCTGAGCTCTTTTTATTGCCTCCTTTACAATCCAGTTTAATCCTCCACAACATGGAACTATCATTCTTAAAACAGTTATGGATTTAATATCATTCAACCTGAAAACCTCTGCAAGTTTTTCGATACATAAACCAGCATCATCAAGCTTGGGACATGCTATTAGCAACTTTCTGTTCTTCAATAAATTTTCGTGAAATCCACTGTCCATTTTTAATTTAATTGATATAATTAATTCTATCACAGGAAATCAGGCAGGATTTATGATGTAAATCATAGTTTGTATATTAATTCCATTTCTTCTGTATATTTTCCATCTTCCCTGTAAATAAAAAGGGGAGGTTCTACTTTAAGAGCCGACTTACCTCCTTTGACTGCTTCTATGAGAACCATTTTTGCCTCTGCATTTATTTTTGAATGAACAAAACGAACCCTTTTTACCTCAAGAGAGTAATTATCCATTATTTTAATAATTTCAGTTAGTCTTTCAGGCAGATGAATCATGTAAAGTCTACCTCTATGTTTTAATGCTCTCTGACTCACCTGGGAGATATCTTTAACCGTAAGACTCAATTCATGCCTTGCCAGAGCCCTTTTTCCCAGAGGACTCATCTTACCTGTTCCTGGTCTTCTGAATGGTGGATTTGAAATTACACAATCATAACCGGAATCATTAAATTCTTTTGCATCAGCACATAGTATTCTGACTCTATCTTCAACATTGTTTAATTTAGAGCTTATACGAGCAAGCACCGCAAGATCTGGCTGAATTTCTATCATTGTAACATAAGCTTCTGGATATTTTTTTGCCAGAATAATTCCAATTATTCCGGTTCCTGCACCAATATCCAAAGCTTTTTTGACCCTTTTTAAATTAACAAAATGAGCGAGAATCAAAGCATCTACACTGAAACGATAACCTTCCTCAGGCTGGCAGATTTTTATGCTTCCTATAGAGTCAATAGTGTATTGCATAGAAAAAATTATAACATAACCTGAAATTGCCTACAGATAAATTAAGCGAATTGTCTCATTTAAAAATCTATCTTTATGAAAAAGCTATAGTTTTTACTAAGATCAAGACCTTATTGAAAAAATGATAATTGTCATGTGGAGCATTGGAGTATAGGCAAAAGGTTTGGATATTTAAGAGAGTTCTTGAGCGACCTGCCCGCCTATTTGGCAGGCCTGTATGCCGTAGCACAGGCAGTAAAATATGATTTTTATGTGAAGCAATAAGTATGAAAATTTAAGGATAGCCAAAAAACTTTTTTGAAAAGTTTGATATAATTTAAAAAAGATGCTTGAGGGATAAATAACTCTTAAAATTTAATTTGGAGGTGTAAAAATGATTGACAGAGAAAGGCTTGAAGAAGAAATAAGGCAGGTTGCCTATGAACTCTATGTTAAAAGCGGATGCATTCCAGGAAGAGATCTTGATAACTGGCTTGAAGCTGAAAAAATTGTTATGGTTAAATACGGACTTATAGGACAAGAGGAAGAGTCTCAAACTGCTGAAGCAGAAAAGGAGGATAAACCTAAAAAAAGAGGCAGAAGAGTTTGTAAGACAGGCTCTGCAACAAAAAAAGGTAAAAGTAGAGGCAAAAAATCATGAAAGAAGCCTTATTTTATGAACAACTCTCTGATGGAAAGGTAAAATGTGGAGCTTGTAATCACCATTGTATAATCTCTCCTCAGGCAAGAGGCATTTGCGGAGTCAGGGAAAACAGAGAGGGCAAACTTTACAGTCTTGTCTATGGAAAAATAATTGCCTATCACATTGATCCCATTGAGAAAAAGCCTCTTTTCCACTTCTATCCAGGTTCTGTATCCTATTCAATTGCTACAGTTGGATGCAATTTCCGCTGTCTTCACTGCCAGAACTATACAATTTCTCAATATCCAAGGCTTTATAAAGATATTCCTGGTGAAGACTTCACACCCGAAGATGTGGTAAAGGAAGCAAGAGCAAGCAGCTGTAAGAGTATTTCCTACACCTATACTGAACCAACTATATTTCTTGAGTTTGCCTATGATTGCATGGTTTTAGCTCATAAGGAAGGAATTAAAAATGTATGGGTAAGCAATGGCTACATGTCAGATGAAGCTTTGAGATTTGTTGCACCCTATCTTGATGCAATAAATGTTGACCTTAAAGGAGACGATGATTTTTATAAAAAAATCTGCGGAGCAAGGCTTGAGCCTGTAATGAAAAATATAAAACTTCTTAAAGAACTTGGAGTATGGGTTGAGGTAACAACCTTGATTATTCCTGAACTCAATGATTCAGAGGAATTTTTAAGAAGTATAGCCCGTTTTCTCGTCTCCATTGATCCTTCAATTCCATGGCATGTAACTCAATTTTATCCAACATATCAGCTCACTGATAAACCAAGAACACCTGTTGAAACATTAAGAAAAGCAAGAAATATTGGTTTTGAAGAAGGACTTAAGTTTGTTTATACTGGAAATGTTCCTGGTGAAGGTGGAGAAAATACTTGCTGCCCTAAATGCAAAAACATTGTAATTGAAAGATTTGGTTATTTTATTTCAAAAATAAATACATTAAACTCAAAATGCATGAATTGTGGCACAGAAATTAACGGAGTTGGACTGCCATAACTACAGGTATGATACCTGAACCTGATTGGGAAGTTGTATTAAAAGAGGCAAAAGAATGTAAAAAAGTTATAGTCATTGGGAGTGTTGATTCTGGAAAATCTACCTTTATAAAATATTTAATAAAAAATCTTAATCTTGAAAAGCCATTAATTTTTATTGACTCTGACATAGGTCAAAGCAGTATCGGTATCCCGACAACCATTGCTCTAAAATATTACAAGAAGGAAGAGGCAACTAAGTTTGAAGAAAAATCTCCTCTTATAGATTTTGATAAAATTTATTTTGTAGGAGCAACAACTCCATCAGTGTGTCCCCAGATATTTTTAGATGAATTTAAAAAAGCTGCTGAGTTCGCTGAACACTTAAATACTACTACATTAATTGACACCACTGGATTAATATCAGCAGAACAAGGAAAACAACTAAAGCTACGAAAAATTGAAATCTTCAAGCCTGATCTGGTTATTGCCTTTAACAAAAATGGAGAGATTGACCACATTATAAATGAAATCAAATCTAAAGTAATAACCCTGAAGCCATCCAGCAGGATTATACCAAGAAATTCTGCCCAGAGAGCAAGCTATAGACTATCTAAATTTAAAAAGTACTTTGAAAAATTAGAAAGTTTTGCTTTGGAAAAAAGACTGCTTAAAAAACAGCAAATAACAGAAAATCTTGAAGGAACAATTTTGGGCATATTTAATTCCGAAGACTGCATTGCCTTAGGAATACTTGAAGAAGTAACAAAAGAAAATGTTATATTTTCATCTCCTCCAATTGACTTAAAAAATGTTACGCACCTTAAAATAGGCTTTGTTAATTTAAAAAATACATTTTTAAGTGATTAAATTTTATAGCCTATTTTTCTAAGAAATCCCTTTCTATGCTCTCTATCTTCAGTTTTTTCTACACCTTTCGGGCTTGCTCCATCAATTACTCCGAGAATTCCTCTACCAAGCTCTGTTTCTGCAACTATTACCTCAAGAGGATTTGCGGTTGCACAATAAATGGTGCATACTTCCTGACACATTTTTATTGCGTTTAAAACACTTATTGGGAAAGCTCCTTTCATAAGAATACAAAATACATGACCTGCTCCTATGTTTTGAAGATTGCGAATGCAAACCTCTCTTAGCTCTTCATCGTTTGCTTCAGAACGGATGAGACATGGGCCTGAGGCTTCTGTAAAGGCAACTGCAAATTTTACATGGGGAATATGGGTTGCAAGAATTTCATAAAGGTCTTCAGCAGTTTTTATAAAATGAGTCTGTCCAAGAATTATGTTGCATCCTTCTGGAATTTCAACTTTTATAGAGTGAAGCTGCATATGCCACCTCCTCTTTTTATGTAATTATATCATATACTTTTTTTCTTGCCAAGCCAGTTCTGAAGCCTATCCATATAAAGATAAAACACGGGTGTAACAAAAAGGGTAAGCATTTGTGAAAAAAGCAAGCCTCCAACAACTGCAAGACCAAGTGGCTGGCGAACCTCACCACCTGCTCCAATTCCAAGCGCAATTGGAAGCGCTCCAAACACTGCTGCAGCAGTTGTCATCATTATTGGACGAAATCTTATAAGACAGGCATTATAAATTGCTTCCTGTGGTTTCATGCCTTCATTTCTCTGAGCATGAAGTGCAAAATCTATCATCATAATTCCATTTTTCTTAACAAGTCCTATAAGCATGATTATTCCAACAAAGGCATAAATGTTTAATTCAACTCCAAAGACAAGCAAAGTAACCAGAGCTCCAAAACTTGCAAAGGGAAGAGCAGAAAGAATTGTAAGTGGATGGATAAAGCTTTCATAAAGTATTCCCAAAACTAAATAGACAACAAATACTGCAACAACAAGCAAAAACCACAGTCCTTGAAAAGACTCTTTAAATGCCTGCGCAGCACCCTGAAAGCTTGTCATTATTGTATCAGGCAGTGTTGCCTTTGCAACTTTCTGAATCTCAGTAACCGCATCACCAAGAGAGACATCTGGCTTAAGATTAAATGATATTGTTACAGAAGGAAGCTGGCCTGTATGATTAACAGTTAATGGACCAATGCTCTGGGATACAGTGGCAACAGAATTAAGTGGAACAAGCTCTCCCTTTGATGAACGAATATAAAGCATTGAAAGTGCTGAAGGGTCTTTCTGATACTCAGGCTTAAGTTCAAGAATAACCTGATACTGATTATTTGGAGCATAAATTGTGGAAATCCATTTGCTTCCGAATGCTGACCATAGAGCATTTTCTATCTGATCTGCTGTAACACCTAAAGACTCTGCTTTAGGCCGATCAATTTCTATATTAATTTGCGGAGTTTTTATCTGCAAATTTGATGAAATATCCTGAATAATTGGAATCTGCTTCATTTTTGCTTCCAGAATTTGAGCATAATAATAAAGCTCCTGAAGATTGCTTCCTGAGAGAGTAAATTGATAAAGAGCTTTTGTAAGAGTCCCTCCTATGCGGATTGTTGGAGGATTTTGAGGATATACTTTAAGCCCTGGGATTGAATTAAGCTTTGCTCTAAGCTGTTCAATTAGTTTATCTACATGGGGTCTTTCTGATGAAGATTTCAAATGCATAAACATTCTTCCATTATTTGGAGCAGGAGATGCAGGAGCAGGTCCCACAGAGATCATAAAATCCTGAACTGATGGTTCTTTTAAAATGATATCTGCCAGCTGTAGCTGATGTCTCACCATCTCGTCAAAGGATATGTCTTCTGATGCTTCAGTAATTACAAAAATCTGACTCTTATCTTCACTGGGAAGAAAACCAGTAGGAATCCTCGTAAAAATGTAAACCGTAAGAAGAAGAATGCCTGTAGAGCCAATCATCATTAATTTATGATGCTTTAATGACCATCTTAAAGCCACTTTATAAACATTAACCATCCACTCAAAACCTTTTTCTAACGCATTATAAAGTCTACCATGTCTTTGATTTTCCACTTTAATGAATCTGCTACACATCATTGGGGTGAGCGTCAGAGAAACTAATCCTGAAATTAAAATTGCAACAGAGATGGTTACAGAAAACTCCTTAAAGAGTCTTCCAATAATTCCACCCATAAAAAGCACAGGAATAAAAACTGCCACAAGTGAAAGAGTCATTGAAAGAATTGTAAACCATATCTCCTTTGAACCATTTAAGGCTGCCTGAAAGGGCTTTTCTCCCTTTTCAACATGCCTTACAATGTTTTCAAGCATAACAATTGCATCGTCAACTAAAAAGCCAATTGAAAGAGTAAGTGCCATAAGAGAGAGATTATCAAGGCTGTATCCGAGAAGATACATAACAGCAAATGTTCCAATTATTGAGATTGGAAGGGCAACAGAAGGAATTACAGTAGCTGAAAGTCTTCTTAAAAAGACAAAAATTACCATTACCACTAAAAAAACAGTAAAAAGCAGAGTAAACTCCACATCTCTTACAGATTCTCTTATTGATTGAGAACGATCATAAAGAAGATTTAAAGAAACACTTGCTGGCATCTGTGCTCTAAGCTCTTCTACTTTCTTCTTTACATCATCAGCCACCTTAACTGTATTCGTTCCAGGCTGTCTGTAAATTGCAAGAACCATTGCTCTCTGAAGTTTTCCTTCACTTCCGTACCATGCAGCGAGTTTATCGTTTTCAACACTGTCAATAGCCTCTCCAATATCCTTAACTCTTACAGGAAAGCCTTCTTTACTTTTTACAATCAGTTCATTATAATGGGAAGCATTCAGAAGCTGTCCTGTTGCCTCAATTGTAAATGCTTGATAATCACCATAAAGTGTGCCTGTAGGAAGCTCAACATTACCCTTTTTTATTGCCTGTTCTACCTCATCAATTCCAATTCCTCTGCTTGCTATTTTCTGTGGTTCTATTCTTACTCTAACAGCATATTTTTGAGCTCCAAATATCTGAACTTGTGCCACTCCATTTACCATTGAAATGTTTTGTGCTAAAAGTGTATCTGCATACTCATGAAGCCTGTAAAGAGGCATTGTAGGAGAAGTAATTGCGAAATAAAGAATTGGCATATCAGCAGGATTAACTTTATTGTAAGTAGGAGGAGTTGGCATGTTTGAGGGAAGATTTTTACTCGCCCTTGCAATTGCTGTTTGGACATCCTGCGCTGCTGCATCTATATCTCTGTTTAGGTCAAACTCAAGAGTTATCTGGGTTAGCCCCTTTGCATTGACAGAGTTCATTGATTTTAATCCTGAAATTGTAGAAAACTCTCTTTCAAGAGGTGTTGCAACTGCTGATGCCATTGTTTCCGGAGAGGCACCTGGCAGCGAAGCTGAAACAAGTATTGTAGGAAAGTCAACATTGGGAAGTTCAGCTATTGGTAGATAACGATATCCCACTACTCCAAAGACAACAATAGCAACCATTAAAAGAGTTGTCATTACTGGGCGTTGGATAAAAAGCTGAGAGAAGTTCATTATTTTTTGATCTCCACTTTTACTCCAGGTGTTAGTCTCAACTGTCCATCAACAACAACAATTTCTCCAGCATTAAGTCCTTTTTCAATTACTACATCATCGCCAAATCTCAACCCAGGGGTAACTTCTCTTATTTCAGCAGTTTTATCCTCTTTAACAACCCATACATACTGACCTTTTTGACCTGTCTGAAGAGCTCTGTATGGAATTACCACTGCATTTTTCTTAACCCCCAAAGTTAAAACAACATTAACAAACTGTCCGGGCCAGAGCATTTTATCTTTATTGGCAAACTCAGCCTTAAGCTTGACTGTTCCTGTTGCTACATCAACAGCATTGTCAATAAAAACAACCTTACCCTGTGCAGTATAGCTGGTATCAGTACCTTTAACAACAACTTCTGTTTTAAGCAATCCCTGAGACATTGCTTTCCTTATTCTTAAAAGCTCTTGTTCTGGAACTGAAAAACGGACAAATATTGGAACAATTTGATTTATTATAGCAATCTGAGTGTCATTTGCCTTTATCATATTTCCTGGATGAACAAGCAATGAACCAATTTTGCCATCAATTGGCGAATAGATATAGCAATAATTAAGTTGCAATCTTGCATTTTCAAGAATTGCCTGGTCTGCTTTTACAGTTGCTTTAAGAGATTCATAAGTTGTTCTTATTTTTTCATACTGTTGTCTTGAAACAAGCTCTTCTTTTACAAGTTCATCATACCTTTCAAGATCAGCACGAGCAAATTCAAGCTGTGCTTTGTCTCTTAAAAGATTTGCCTCAGCCTGTCTCACAGCTTCTTCAAATGGTTTTGGATCAACCACAAAAAGAAGTTGTCCCTTATGGACCTCATCTCCCTCTTTAAAGTTTGCTTTAATAAGCTGTCCTTCAACTCTTGATTTTATTGTAACTGAAGAATAAGCCTCCACATTCCCTATTGCTGTAATCTGAACTGGCACATCTTTAATAATTGCTTGAGAAACAATAACAGGAACTGAAGGCATGTGCTTCTGTTTAGGAGATTTTGAACAGGAAAAAAGAAGAAAAAAACAAAAAATCAATGAAATTATTTTCATTGTATTCATTTTGCCCCCTTAGAATATCAGCATGTAAGCACTTACTAAGATATAAAAAACACAATGATTTTGTCAATGATTTAAAATTTTATACAAACATCTTGTTTTAAGTTTAATGATATTTATAGAATAAAATAGATGCAATTCACTATTAAAAATAAAATTTTTATTGGATTGGGAATTAGCATTTCAATTGTAGTAATTTTAAGTATTTTTGAATTTTTAAATTTTTCCAGAATAATACATGAAATTCAACAATTGGAAGTATCTGATGTAATAAAAAGTAAATCTTTACAAATAAGAAGACATGAAAAAAACTTTTTTCTTTTCGGTTATAGAGAATCTAATAAAGAAATGAAAATACTATACAACTATCTTGATGAAATGGACGATATTGTAAATAACAATCTTCCATACGACAGCTCAGGATATCTACATAATCTTAAAAATTTAATTGCTCATTACAGGCAAAAATTCAATGAATTATTAATTTTAATTAGCCAGATTAAAAAGGAACTTGACAAAAATAAGATATTCAAAACTAAAGAATTAATCCTTATAAACTCTGCACTGTTAGAAAATCCAGGTGCAGTAATAGATTTTCTAAAGCAATCCAGCACAGAAGACAATAAAGAACTGATTGTTTTATTAAAAAAACTTGATAACAATATCCAAGAGCTCAGAAAAACAGGAGAAGAAATTGTAAATATATCAAAAAAAATTGATCAAATTTCAAGGGACAATATTGAGAAAGTAATGAAGCGATCATATGGAATGTTTTTTCTATTCCTTACATTGTTTTTTTTAGGCGGCAATGGAATTTTTTGGATCGTGGGAAAAAATATCATAAAAAGATTAAATTTAGTAACTTCTGTGGTGGAAAAAGTTGGTGAGGGTAAATTTATTCAGATTTCTAATGGTTCTAAAAAAGATGAAATTGATTTACTTATCAGAAAAATCAATGAAATGGAAAACAAGCTTATGCAAAGAAAAATAGAACTTGAAGAGAAAAATAAACAACTTTTTCAATCAAAAAAGCTCGCTGCAATTGGTACTCTTGCTACAGGAGTAGCCCACGAATTAAACAATCCTCTGAACAATATTTATATTTCAGTACAAATTTTACAAAAAGAGTTAAAAGAGCCTTCTGCATTTGTTAATGAGATTTTAAATGATGTATCCCATGAAATTGCACGAGTAAAAAGAATTATAGAAGATTTACTTGAATTTGCAAGAGGTAAAGAGCCAGTTTTTAAAAAGGTAAGAATAAAAGATATTATTTTAAAAGCCTCTAATTCAATAATCAAACAGAGAAACTTTAAAAATATAGATTTAAAAGAAATTCCAGAAGAAATTGTAATCACTGCTGACCCGGATCAACTGGAAAGAGTATTTTTTAATCTTTTTGATAATGCAATAGATGCAATGCATGAGGACGGACAGATAAAATTAAAAATTTTAGAGAAAAACGACTTTGTAGAAATATCTGTATCAGATACAGGAATCGGAATTCCTGCTGACAAATTAGAAAAGATATTTGAACCTTTTTTTACTACAAAAAATAGAGGTACAGGTCTCGGTCTTGCAATAGTTTATAATATTATTCAAAAGCACAATGGTAAAATATTTGTAGAGAGTATAGAAGGCAAAGGAACAACCTTTAGAATTTTATTACCGGGAACATCTTATGAACTTTAAAATTCTTGTTGCAGAAGATGAAGAAATCACATTAAAACATCTTGTATACGCTCTTAAGGCAGAAGGCTATGAAGTAGAAGGAGTTACCAACGGACTTGAAGCTTTCAGAATGCTTGAAAAAGACAAATTTGATGTTCTCATAACAGATATTAAAATGCCTGAGATTGACGGGATTCAACTTCTTGAAATAGCCAAGAAAAAAGAGCCAGATATTGAAATTGTTATAATTACAGGTTTTGGAAGCATTGCCTCAGCAGTTGAAGCTATGAAAAAAGGAGCATATGACTATATTACAAAACCCTTTGATCTGGATGAATTAATTCTCAAAATTTCCAAGATTAAGGAAAAAAAAATTCTTGAAAGACAAAATATAGCATTAAAAACATTTCTTGAAATAAACAAAAAAACCTCTTTCATTGGTAAAAGTGAAAGCATGAAAAATATCCTAAATATTATTGAACAGATAAAAAATTCAGATTGCAATGTTCTTCTTACAGGAGAAAGTGGAGTCGGTAAAAGTTTCATAGCAAAACTTATTCACTATACAAGTAAAAGAAAGGATATGCCTTTTTTGTCTATCAACTGCGCTACTTTAACAGAAGAATTACTCAGCAGCGAGCTTTTTGGTCATGAAAAAGGAGCATTCACAGGAGCAATAAAACAGAAACAGGGATTAATAGAGGTAGCTGACGGAGGCAGTCTTTTTTTGGATGAGATTGCTGAAATGAGCCCCAATCTCCAGGCAAAGCTTCTTAGGGTTATAGAAGAAGGAGAATTTTTCCGAGTTGGAGGCACAAAACCCATAAAGGTTAATGTAAGATTTATCGCAGCAACAAATCAGGATGTGAAAAAAGCTATCCAGGAGAAAAGATTCCGTGAAGACCTTTATTATCGTCTTAATGTGATGGAGATCTATATTCCACCTTTAAGAGAAAGAAAAGAAGACATTGAGCCGTTAAGCAAATTCTTTTTACAGAAACATCTACCAAAATACAACAAGAAAATCAAAGGATTTACAAAAGAAGCAATGGATATTCTGATACACTATAGTTTTCCAGGCAATGTAAGAGAACTTGAAAATATAATTGAAAGAGCCATAATACTTGAAAAAACTCAATATATTACCGTAGAAAGTCTCCCACCTACTCTTTCACTGTTTAAAATAGAAACAATACAGCATGGTAATATAAAAACTATAGATGAATTAAATAAAGAATATGCAGAAAAAATTTTAGAAATTACAGGAGGCAATAAAACTAAAACTGCAGAACTTCTTGGCATCTCACGAACAAGTTTATGGAGAATACTGAAATCGGATAATAAATAAAATTGTTCATTATTGTTTCAAAATAAAACAGTATCTCTCGTTCCCTTCCTTCAAAAATTAAATAATATCAAAAAAATCCAGGTGGCACAATTTTTGTTTTTATAAATATACAGAAAATAAAATGAGCAAAAAACACCTTTTGCTAACAGTATTGTGGGGAGAAAAAATGGATGAAATCTTTCAGTACACTAAAGAACTGGCAAAAATTATGAATAAGGATATAACTATGCTGTTAATTCATCCTAAAAAAAGAAAATTTGAAGATTTAATGACTGCAGTTACATTTGCAGAAGCAAGTGAATCAAATACTGCAGTGGAGTTACTACAAACGAATCAGAATGAAATAATTCAAAGAAATCTCAAAGACTTAAAAGAAAAATACAATCAGTCAGGAATTAAGGTTGATATAGTTTACACAGAAAATACAGTTTACAATGCAATTGATAACTTTTTAAGAAAAAACCAGCATATTGAAATGGTACTGCTGAGCCCAGAAATTACTGTAAATGGCGAACTATCAGCAAGAAAATTGAAAAACCTTATAAAACATGCTTGTTGTCCGGTTATAACAATGACAAAGAAATAAAAATAGGAGGAAACATGTATATTTACTTACCTGTAGCATTAACTAGTATTAATGTATTTTTACCTGTATGTCTCGGATTGGCTGTTGGATTACTTTCAGGATTGTTTGGTGTAGGAGGAGGCTGGCTTATGACACCTCTTTTGATGATGTTAGGAATTCAACCTGCTGTAGCAGCAGCAACTGACGCAGCTCAGATTGTAGGAGCATCCACTTCAGGAACATATGCTCACTGGAGGTTGGGAAATGTTGATTTCAAAATGGGATTTCATTTGTTAATTGGAGGATTTCTTGGTGGATTAACAGGTGTGGAAATAATCAAAATTCTTAAAGTACTCGGAAATGTAAACTTCTTAATTAAAATTACCTATGTAATAATGCTTGGTGTAATAGGAACTTTCATGCTTATAGAAAGTCTTAGTAAATTCAAAAACAAAAATAAAACCGTTGAAAAAAAAGAGAAAAAAGAGTCAGTTATTACAAAATTTTTCAAATCGCTTCCCTTTCAAATTCATTATAAGAAATCAGGTGTTACCCATTCCATATTAGTAACCGCTACAGTTGGTTATATTGTGGGAATTCTTGCAGCAATAATGGGTGTTGGAGGAGGATTTTTAATGGTACCAGTGATGTTTTATCTTCTTAAAATGCCCATGAACATTGTTATAGGAACGAGTCTTTTTCAGATTTTTTTTACATGCGTTGAGGTAACATTTCTTCAGGCATACATAAATCACACAGTGGATATTTTACTTGCTATACTCCTTTTGATTGGCTCAAGCTTTGGAGCCCAGATCGGTGCAATTATAGGAAAGAAAATAAAGGGTGAGCAATTAAGAATTCTAATGGCAATTCTTGTATTGATGGTTACAGTAAAAATAATTATTGAATTAATTACACCACCATCAATTTTATTATCACCTGCAGGAGGACATTAAAATGAAAAAATTAATGATTTTTTTGTCTTTAATTTTTTTAATCACTATATCAACAAATGCATGGGCTAAAATTTCGGTGATTGCCAATCACGATCATATTACTATTGATTTGTTTTATCATGGTTCTACGGTAAGTGTGAAGGGGCAAGCTCAACCTGGCTCAGATATTGTTGTTAAAATAACATCTCCTGATGTATCTCAGGTGTTAAGAAAAAAGGGGAAAGTTCTTGATTTTGTATGGATGAGTGTGGAAAATCTTCAATTTGACAATGTTCCAAATCTTTATATATTAAGAAGCACTAAAGAGTTAAAAGACATTTTGAACGAACAGGAAGCAGTAAAAAATAAAATAGGTTACTCAGCACTTAAAAACTTTGCACAAATTACTCCAGTTTCAAATGAAAATGAAAAAGAAGAATTGTGGAATGACTTTATTAAATTCAAAGAAAAGTCAAAATTATATAATGTGAAAGCAGATATTGCAAAAAACGAGGAAAACGGACAGACTCATTATTATACTTTAATTCAGTGGCCCTATCAGGCTCCGCCTGGCATATACACTGTTACTGCTTATGAAATAAAAGATGGAAAAGTTATTGATACTGCTCAAGCCCAGATTAACGTAGAAAAAGTTGGAATATTAAAAATGCTTTCAAATATGGCAAAAAATAACTCACTGTTTTATGGAATTGTTTGTATATTAATTGCAATACTGGCTGGTTTTTCAGTAGGTGTACTGTTTAAGAAAGCTGGAAAAGCTCATTAATTTAAGGAGGCAAATTAATGTATAGCAATATTTTAGTAGCCTTTGATGGTTCAGATTTCAGCAAAGCTGCTCTGTTTGAAGCTGTCAGATGGGTAAAAAAGCATGGGGGTCACATAATAATGGTTCATGCAGTATATTTTGACGAAGAAGAATTTATTATAAGTCCTGAACAGAGGGAACAAAGATTAATACTGGGTAAACAGATCTGTTATCAGATGACACAGGAAGTATCAGAGAAATACAACATACAGGCAGAACTTATAATATGTGAAGGAGATGCTCCTGATGTAATTTTACAAGTAGCAGAAGATAAAAAAGCAGATTTAATAATTATGGGAACTTATGGTAAAAAAGGACTTAAGAAGCTTATTTTAGGTAGCACTACCTATAAAGTTATTGTGGAATCCCCAGTAGATGTAATAGTAGTAAAAAAGACTTCTACATCTGATGAATTAAGTTACAGATCAATTCTTGTTGCCTTTGACGAATCTGAATACAGTAAAAAGGCTCTTCAAAGAGCGTGTGAACTTGCAAAAATAGAGAATGCTACAATTTCTGTAATTTATGTAATTCCAAAGTATCAGGAAATGATGGAGTTTTTCAGTACCGAATCTATAAAACATGCTTTAATTGAGGAGGCAAAAAAAATTCTTTCAGAAGCTGAGCAAATTGCTTTAAAATTTAATGTTCCTGTAAAAAAGATTGTTCATGAAGGTTCAATATCGGAAAAAATCGTTCAAATAGCTAATTTAATGCTTTGCGATTTAATCATTATGGGAACATATGGATGGAAAGGTGTTGACAAGGCAATCATGGGTAGCAATGTAGAAAGAGTTATTATTAATTCATCTGTACCTGTAATAATTGTAAAATGAAAGGTTACAGAAAATTATTAATTGCAGTAAATGGTTCAAATGATGTTTTAAAATACGGAATAAAACTGGCAAAAGACGAAGGATGCTGGGTAACTATTTTAAAAATAATTCCACCTTATGATGGAGATTTACATTTAACAGGAATTAAAAATGTTGCTGATATAATAAATAGCAATATAAAGATTTTTTTTAATGAAGTAAAAGATATTGCTGAATCTGAAAGAGCTTTAGTAAAAATAAAAGTACAAGAAGGTGATATTGAGGAAAAAATTCTGGAAGCCGCAGTTGAGGAAAATGTTGATTTAATAATTTTACAGGCAGAAAAAACCAATCCAATCAAAAAGTTATTTGGTAAAGACCTGATAACTAAAATTATAAATCAAGCACCATGTCCTGTTCTCGTTGTAAGATAGATTTCCAGCCAATTATTGAATAAAAGATTGATTATATTAAAAATATCGGCAGAATACCAAGTAATATCACACCTGTTGCACAGACAACAACTGCTATCTCAAGGTCTTTTGAATAAATTGGGGCAGGTGATTTCACGGGCTCTTTCATATACATATACATCACAATTCTCAAATAGTAATAAGCTGAAACAACTGTAAAAAGAACGGCAATCACCACAAGCCATGTAAATCCTGCTTTTACTGCCTGAAGAAAAATATTAAATTTTACTATAAATCCCGCTGTTGGAGGCACTCCTGTAAGTGAAAACATAAATATCAACATTGCCAGGGCAAGGGCAGGATGAAATTTGTGAAGTCCTTTATAATTTTCTATATTTTCTTCATTAAAAGCTTCTACCATCGCAAAGGCACCAATGTTCATAAATGTATAAATCAGCATGTAAACAACCACTGCATTAAATCCTGCATATGTTCCAACAATTAACCCAATTGTTATATAACCTGCATGGGCAATGCTGGAGTAGGCAAGCATTCTTTTTATGTTTTTCTGAACAAGAGCAAAAAGATTTCCCACTGCCATTGTAGCAATTGAAAGCACAATAAGAAAGTTGCTCCAGTCAATGTAGTAGCCTTTGAAAATTTCAACTAAAACTCTACCAAAGGCACCAAGAATAGCAACTTTCGGTAAAGTTGATATAAAAGCAGTAACAGGAGTTGGAGCCCCTTCATATACATCTGGTGCCCACATATGAAATGGAACAAGTGCTATTTTAAAACAAAGTCCGATCAGGAAAAGTCCAAGACCTGTATAAGCCAGAGCAACATGATTTGAAAGAGCTTTTATCATAACTGAAAAATCTGTTGTATTTGTTGCTCCATAGAGAAAAGCTATTCCAAAAAGCATAATTGCTGAAGAAAGCCCGCCAAGCATGAAATATTTAACCGCAGCTTCATTTGACCTTGAATCATATTTTTTTATACCAACGAGAATATATATGCTCAGAGACATAAGTTCAAAAGAAACGAAAAAGCTTATCAGTTCTCTTGCAGATACAAGAAGCATCATGCCAATTGCTGAAAAAAGAACAAGGGCTATACTTTCATTAAGCAAAATAAGTTTTTCTTTTAAATAAGAAGCAAGCACAAGCAGAGAAATTATGGCTCCAAAAATTATTATCAGCTTTAAGTATACTGCGAGGAAATCATTTAAAAACATTTCTCCAAATGCTTCTCCTTCAAAGTATGGAACAACCAGAGCAAGAAACAGTAAAAATATTACAGAGCTCCATATTAAAATTTCATTTCTAATTTTTAATAAACCAACAAGTAAAATTAATGAAGCAAAACCTGTAAGAGCAATTTCAGGAATTAAGGCATCAAAATTTAAAGGAATCTGAGGTATATTCATTTTATCGCCCCCGCTTGAATTACATGATTAATAAGTTCTTTAACTGATTGATCCATAAAGCTTAACAAAGCATTTGGATAGAACCCTATCCATAACACTGCTACCAGAAGGGGAAAAAGTGTGATTATTTCTCTTGCATTTAAATCTCCATAGCCCTGGATGTGATGGAGAAACTCTGGATTTGTTTTTTCAAAGAAAACTCTCTGGTAAAGCCAGAGCATATAAGCTGCACCTATTATTAATGCAGTTGCTGCAAAAACACACATTAATTTCCATGCTTTAAATGCTCCAAGAAGGATCAAAAATTCACCAATAAATCCATTTGTTCCTGGAAGTCCAATTGAAGCAAGAGTAAAGGCCATAAAAAATGCTGAATAAGCAGGCATTACTGTGGCAACTCCTCCATAATGAGCTATCTGACGCGTATGGGTTCTTTGATAAACAATTCCTACGCATAAAAACAAAGCTCCTGTAACAATTCCATGATTGAGCATCTGAAGGATTCCACCTTGAATTCCTTGCTGATTGAGAGCAAAAATTCCAAGTGTTACAAATCCCATGTGACTTACAGAACTGTAAGCAATAAGTCGTTTTAAATCTTTTTGGACAAGACATATTAAAGCACCGTATATTATTGCAATAACTGAAAGAATCATCATAAAAGGCTTCATTGCCAGTGTAGCTTCTGGAAACATTGGAAGATTAAATCTTAAAAAACCGTATGCTCCCATTTTAATAAGAATTCCAGCAAGGATCACGCTTCCTGCAGTAGGTGCTTCTGTATGGGCATCCGGTAGCCATGTATGCACTGGCCACATTGGAACTTTTACTGCAAAGGCTGCAAAAAAAGCCCAGAACAGCCAAAGCTGCATCTTATAAGGATACGGTATTTTCATTAATGTAAGAATATCTGAAGTTCCAGTATGGAAATATAAAACAAGAATTCCAACAAGCATAAGTACACTTCCAACAAAGGTATACAAAAAGAACTTTATTGCTGAGTAAATTCTTCTTGGACCACCCCATACTCCAATAATCAAATACATTGGAATAAGCATTGCTTCCCAGAAAATATAAAAAAGGAAAATATCAAGACTCATGAAAACACCAATCATGGCTGCATGAGTAAGAAGTAAAGCAGCATAAAACTCCTTTATTTTTTTATCAATTTCTTTCCAGGAAACTGTTACACAGAGAATTGTAAGAAGACTGCTGAGAAGAATAAATAAAACACTGATTCCATCAACTCCCAGAGAATACTTGATTCCCCATTGAGGAATCCATAAATGCTCCTCTCTGAATTGCATCGCATGAGTGGTTCTGTTAAATGAGATATACAAAGGAATGCTAAAAATAAACTCAGCAATTGAAATCATAAGTGCTGAAAACTTTATAAGTTCTTCTCTTTCTCTTGGAATTATAGTGAGCAGAGCTGCACCAGCAACAGGAAAGAATATAAGAGTTGAAAGTATTGGAAACTCAAAATTTTTAACCGCAATTGCAAAAAATAAACTAACTCCACCAACAATTATAATAAGCACAAGAGAGATTAAAAGATGTTTTCTTAGTTCCATATTACTGTTATTTTTAAGGGCTAATTCTTCATGCATTTTTTAACCTCGTTTATTCCATGTTTAAAATTTTCCAAGATACAGAATTATTAAAACAAAAACAACCACTCCAGCAATCATAAATATTGCGTATTGCTGAAGCTGTCCTGTTTGAATTGGTCTTATCCATGAACCAAATCTATAGATAAGATTCGGAATTCCATTGACTATGCCTTCAATGATTTTTATATCTGTAAATCTTTCAATGAATTTATCGGAAATCCATAAGGTTGGTTTTACAAACAGGAAGCTGTAAAGTTCATCAACATAATATTTATTCCACAGGATGTTATATACTCCTTTGAAAGACTCTGTCAGCTTTTTTGGAACATCAGGTTTTAAAATATACATGTACCAGGCAATACCAATTCCCAGCAAACCTGCAATAATTGAAATTGCCATTACGATTTTTTCATATGCATGAGGCACTGCAATCCCTGGCTCGCTAACCAGAGGTTCAAGAAAGTGAGGAACTGAAAAGTATCCAACAATGATTGAGCCAATTGCAAGAACTATCAGAGGAATAGTCATTATTGCAGGTGATTCATGAACATGTCTGAATTCCTCATCAGAACCTCTAAATTTGCAATGAAAAGCCACAAAAACAATTCTAAAAGTATAAAAAGCTGTAAGAGCAGCTGTAATTGTCAAAAGAATCCAGACAAATTTTCCGTAAGGTTTTGCAGAGGCAAAGGCATACCAGAGAATTTCATCTTTACTGAAAAAGCCAGAAAGCCCGGGAATCCCAGAAATAGTTAAAGCAGCAATTAAAAAAGTGATATAGGTAATGGGCATTTTCTTTTTTAATCCACCCATTTTATATATATCAAGCTCACCAGCCATTGCATGCATTACACTTCCTGCTCCAAGAAACAACAGAGCTTTAAAGAAAGCATGGGTATAAAGATGAAAGACACCAGCACCATACGCAGCAACTCCACAGGCAGCAAACATGTATCCAATCTGGCTAATTGTTGAGTAGGCAATAATACGCTTCATATCTCTTTGAACAACTCCTATAGTCGCTGAATAAAAGGCTGTTACAGCGCCTATAATTGCTACAACTGTTAGAGCAGTTTCAGAGAGATTGTATAAAGGACTGAGTCTGCTTACCATAAAAACTCCAGCAGTAACCATTGTGGCAGCATGAATGAGGGCACTCACTGGAGTGGGACCTTCCATTGCATCAGGAAGCCATACATACAGTGGAATCTGAGCTGATTTCCCAATGGCACCGCAGAAAAGAAGTAAGGCAATAAGAGTAATTAAATCAATATTCCATCCAAGTAAATTCACTGTATAACCCTGAAGCCCCGGGATTTTTGAAAAAACTTCATTATAATTCAAAGCATAAACATTGATAAACAGAAGAAATATTCCAAGAGCAAAGCCAAAGTCACCTATTCTGTTAACAATAAATGCTTTTTTGCCTGCATCAGCTGCTGATTTTTTCTCATACCAGAAACCAATTAAAAAGTATGAACACAATCCCACTGCTTCCCATCCAAAGTAAAGCATAACAAGATTATTTCCCATAACAAGCATAAGCATTGAAAACACAAAAAGATTTAAATAGGCAAAATATCTTGCATATCCTGGATCACCATGCATGTATCCAACAGAGTAAACATGAATAAGCCAGCCAACAAAACATACAACAAAAAGCATTACAGCTGTAAGTTGATCTATAAGATATCCAAAGCTGATTTTTAAATCATCTGAAAGTATCCATGTATATAAATTGTATTCAATGGTTTTACCATGTATTACCTCTGAAATTGCAAAAAGTGAAATAATTAAAGACCCAAGTATTGAAAAAGTCCCCACCCAGCTTACCCATTTTGAGTTTACAAATCTGCCAACTATAATATTAAAAAGAAATCCAACAAGAGGAAAAAGAAGAATCAAAACATAGTATTCTTTCATCTTAACCTCTCATTTTATTAATTTCATCAGAATGATTTATTCCTGTATTTCTCACAACAGCAAGAACAATAGCAAGGCCAATAACAGCCTCACATGCAGCAATAGCTATTGAAAATAAAACAAAAATTTGACCTGTAAGATTTGCATTATAATAACTGAATGAGGCAAAAGCAATATTTACGGCATTAAACATAATTTCAAGGCACATAAGCATTACAATCAAGTCTCTCCTTATGATAAAACCTATCAAACCTATACTGAAAACCGTAGCACTCAGAATTAAATACCAGCTAAGAGGCGTCATCTGCCCTCCCTATCAACAGGAGTCTTTTTTGCAATAATAATTCCACCTATAAGAGCAACAAGTAAAACTAAAGAAAGTATTTCAAATGGCAAAAGATAATAAGAAAATAAAAGTTTACCAAGTAAGGTTGTATTAGACTCAATTAAAACATTTTCATAGGATTTTACATGGCTTAAGAAAATATAAAGACTTATAAAAAATATGATAACTGCAGCTAATCCAGCAGTAGAAAATTTTACAAATCTTTTATGTTTTAGCTCTTCCTTGATATTCATTACCATTATAGCAAAAATAAATAAAGCAAGAACTCCTCCTGCATAAACAATAATTTGAATAACCATTAAAAACTCAGCATTTAAGAAAAGAAATACTGCTGCCACATGAAAAAGAAAAATCAATAAATAAAAAGCACTGTGAATGATATTTTTAGAGGCAATTACAGCGATACTTAAAATACAAAGGCTTACAAAAAAATATATGAAAAAAGCATGCTCAACGGCTGGATTCATCCGATTCCTCCTTCTTTATCTCAATAAACCTTTTAATTGGAATAGGTTTTTGTTCTCTCTTAGTCTTGGGCCATCTTGATGGGTCTATTCCTGGAGGTTGCCAGAACTTATTAAAATAAACATCATGGGGCCATTTACTTGCAAATTCATCCCAATTTTTAAGGAGTTGTTCTTTGTTAAAAATGAGGTTTTTTCTCATATAGTCAGAATATTCAAAATCCTCTGTCAGCACCAGAGCACATACTGGACAGGCTTCAACGCAATAGGCACAAAATATACATCTTGAAGCATCAATAACATAGTCTGTTACAATCATTTTATTTTCTGTTTTTTCTCTTTTAATGTAAATACATCTTGATGGACATACTGTGGTGCATCTCATACAACCAATACATTTTCCATCTCCTGTAAATGGGTCTCTCACAAGAGCATGTCTGCCTCTAAATCCAGGATAAATTTTTCTTCTCTGGAAAGGATATTGAATAGTTACAGGTTTACTGAAAAGCATCCTTAATGTGAGAAAAAGTCCCTTAAATATTTCAATCAGAAAAATCTTATTTATAATTTCTCTCAGTTTCATAGGCATCTCACAAATAATACTTGAAAATTGAAGTAATTACAATGTTAAACAAAGCCAAAGGGATCAAAACCTTCCATCCAATCGCCATTAGCTGGTCATATCTGTATCTTGGTAAAGTGCCTCTCAACCATAAAAACAGAAATATGTGAAAATAGACCTTCAAGAGAAACCACACAATGCCCGGAACAAATCCAAGAACTGGTAAAGCTTTTATTAAAACTGGAGGAATTGTCCATCCTCCCCAGAAGCATATTGTGGCAAGGGCAGACATACAAAACATTGCGAGGTATTCAGCAAGATAAAATAGTGAAAATCTTATTCCAGAGTATTCAACAAAATATCCTGCAACAAGTTCTGTTTCTGCTTCTGGTAAGTCAAAGGGAAGTCTGTTGGTTTCTGCAAGCATAGCAACAACAAAAACAAAGTATCCAATAATCTGTGGAAATAAAAACATTCCATACCAGTATTCACCTTGTTTATTAACTATCTCTGTCAGATTAAAGGACTCTGCCATTAAAATAACACCAACAAGACTTAAACCAAGAGCGACTTCATAGCTTATCATCTGCGCTGCTGAACGAAGACTACCTAAGAAAGCATACTTTGAGTTTGATGACCATCCTGAAAAAATTATTCCATATGTTCCAATCCCTGCTATACCAATCACATAAAGTAAACCCACATTTATATCTGCAATAACCCAATTTTTATTAACAGGGATCACAGCAAAGGTGCTCAAAGCTGCAGACAGACTTATGAGAGGCGCTATTCTGAAAATTGCTTTATCTACTTTTATCGGAATAATATCCTCTTTGAATATGAGTTTAACAACATCTGCAATTGGCTGAAGTAGTCCATGGGGACCAACAACCATTGGTCCAAGTCTCAATTGAATATGTCCTATCACCTTTCTCTCTGCATATGTAGCATAGGCAACATGAAGCATAAGAATTCCAAAATAAATTAATGTTTTAAGAGTCGCTACCAGGATAATATAAAGTGTTTTCATTATCTATCACACTCTCCTAAAACTATATCTACTGAACCTATGTTTGCTATAACATCTGCTACCAGGGAGCCTTCACATAATTTTGGTAAAACACCTGCATGAACAAAAGAAGGTGCACGAACTCTCATTCTATAAGGCTTTGAAGAGCTATCACAAACAATGTAAAATCCAAGCTCTCCACGGGGAGACTCTACCGAGGCATAAACTTCTGTAAATTTTTGAATAAACTCCTGAATTTGTTTGTCTTCAGTGTATATTTCAAAAAGAATATCTTTTTTATCAATCTTAAGAGGAGATTCCGGCATCCTTATTCTTAAAGCATTTTCAGCAAGAATAGGACCTTCTGGAAGTTTTTGAATGCACTGTTTTATGATTTTTGCGGATTGTCTGAACTCAAGCATTCTACAACGATACCTGTCATATATATCACCATTTTTACCAATAGGAACTTCAAAGTCCACTTTATCATAAGCATCATAGGGGAAAAATTTACGAACATCATAGTAAACACCTGAACCTCTAAGAGTTGGACCTGTAAGTCCCCAGTTTATAGCTTCTTCTGCAGTAATTACTCCAACTCCTTTTGTTCTTTTTAACCACACTCTGTTACGGTCAATTAATGTTTCATACTCTTCAACTTTTCCTGGAAATTCCTCTGTAAATTTATAAAGTTTATCAAGAAATTCATTGTCCACATCACATCTTACGCCACCAACTCTTGGATAACTTACAGTCAGTCTTGCACCTGTTACCATTTCAAATAATTCAAGGAGTGATTCTCTGTCACGCATGGCATATAAAAATACTGTCATTGCTCCAATGTCAAGAGCATGGGTAGCAATCCAGACAAGGTGGCTGCATATTCTTGCCATCTCAGACATCATTGTTCTTATAAACTTTGCTCTTTCAGGAACATTAATACCAACAAGTTTTTCAACAGCAATACAAAAACCTACATTGTTTACCATACTTGAAAGATAATCCAGCCTGTCAGTAAGTGGAAGAGACTGAACATAAGTTAAATCTTCAGAGAGTTTTTCAACTCCTCTATGTAAATAACCAATATAGGGAGTACATTTTTTGATTACCTCTCCTTCAAGTTCAAGGACAAGCCGTAAAACTCCATGAGTTGCAGGATGCTGCGGTCCCATATTTACTACAAGTTCTTTTACTGTTTTAACTCTGTTCTGCATTTTCCTTCCAAGCCTTTGCAGCTTCTTTTAATTCTTTATAGACTTCCCATTCTTTATCTCCCAGATCACTTCTTATAGGATAGTCTTTTCTTAGAGGAAATCCATTCCAGTCCTCAGGCATAAGAATTCGTCTAAGGTCTGGATGTCCTGTAAATTGTATGCCAAACATATCAAAACATTCTCTTTCAAACCAGTTTGCAGTTGCCCAGAGATCTGTAACAGAATCTATACAACATCCTTGCTCTGGCACCTGTGCCTTTATTCTTATTCTATGTCCGTGTTTAATGGACATCAGATGATAAACTACATCAAAACGAGGCTCTCTGAAACCAAGATAATCAACTGCTGTAATGTCTATGAGATAGTTAAAATCCAATCCTGGAGTATTTTTTAAGTAAGCAAGGATTTCTTTTATTTTTTCTTTTTCTACTGTAATTGAACATTCATCTCCGAAGCATACAAACCATAAAATATTTTCAGGAAATTGCTTTTTAATCTTTTTCACTATTTCGGCAGGATTCATAACTGCACCTTCTCTGAGATTTATCAATTAAACAAACACCTGAAATGCAACCTCTTTTTTTATGGGATTCATTTTTTATTTTCTCCTGCAATTTCAATAATCCCTCAATTAAAGCTTCAGGTCTTGGTGGACAGCCTGGAATATAAACATCCACTGGTAGAATTTCATCAACACCCTGAACAGTGCTATAGGTATTAAAAATTCCACCACTGCAAGCACAACTTCCCATTGCAATAACATATCTTGGTTCAGCCATCTGATGATATAGATTAACTATTATTGGTGCCATTTTTTTTGTTACTGTTCCCGCAATAATCATTACATCTGCCTGCCTCGGTGTAGCTCTAAAAATTATTCCGAATCTATCAAGATCATAATGTGATGCACCTGTTGCCATCATTTCTATAGCGCAGCAGGCAAGTCCAAATGTAAGAGGCCAGAGAGAAGAACGCCTACCCCAGCTTGCTATTTTATCCAGTGTTGTGATAATTGTATTAGCTGCTGGAATAACTTTAATGCCTTCCTCTACCTCTACAGGCTCTGTAATTGTGTCAACAACCTGAATCATTCTTTGCTCCAGTTAAAAACTTTTTTACCAATAGCGTAAAAATACCCAATTAAAAGAATAAAAATAAAAAGATACATCTCTATCAATGCATAAAAACCGATTTTTTTATAAACTAATGCCCAGGGATAAAGAAAAACAGTTTCCACATCAAAAATAACAAAAACAAGGGCAACAATATAAAATTTAACATTAAATCTTTCCCATGTATCTTCTATGGAAGGAATTCCACATTCATAAGGAGTGAGTTTCAGGGTATAAGCTCTTTTTGGACGCAGTAAACTGCTAATTAAAAGCATGGACAGTCCAATAACAATTGAAATAATTATCACTATCAGAACAGGTAAATATCTTTGCGTTAAAGCCTCCAAGCCCATTTACCATCCTTCAAAAATAGTACTAAACATTATAACAAAAAATGCTTAAAAAAAAAGAAGGGCTCTCTGCAATGTTCTCACAGAGAGCTGATAAGTTTTATTGACTGTCTTGTTTTGAAATAAACATTTCTTCTTCTTTTAAAAGTCTCTCCCAGTTTTTATCAACCATTTCCTGAATCTCAGCAACCATTTTTTCTCTTCCAGGTTCAAAAAGATGTTTAAATCTTCCCTGTGCTTTAAGGAATTCTAAAACTGGCTTTTTCTCTCTTGGTTTAAAAGTAACTCTTGTAACTCCATTTTCAACTTCATAAAGAGGCCAGAAGCAGGTTTCCACTGCAAGTCTACTTAAAAGTATGGCATCATCTGTTCTTGTTCTCCATCCACGATTACATGGAGTAAAAACATTTATAAATTTTGGTCCTTCAATTTCAAGGGCTTTTCTAACCTTTTTCATTAAATCAGCCCAGTGACTTGGACTGGCTTGGGCAACATATGGAATTCCATGAGCAGCCATAATCCTTGTTAAATCCTTTCTCTGCTGAGGCTTTCCCGGTATAACTGAGCCTGCAGGACATGTAGTAGTATCAGCATATGTTGGTGTTGCGCCAGAGCGCTGAATTCCTGTATTCATGTATGCTTCATTATCATAACATACATAAAGCATGTTATGCCATCGTTCCATTGCTCCTGAAAGACTCTGAAATCCTATATCATAGGTTCCACCATCTCCGCAAATAGCAATAAATTTAATGTCTTTGTCAATCTTTCCCTGTTTTTTTAATGCTCTGTACATTGTTTCAACACCACTAAGAGTGGCTGCAGCATTTTCAAAAGCATTATGTATCCATGGCACCTTCCATGCAGTATATGTAGATATGCAGGATGAGACTTCAAGACATCCTGTAGAAGATGCTACAACAACAGACCAATCACAGGCTGCAAGAAGAATCATTTTAACCACAGTCGGTGCTGCACATCCTGCACAAAGACGATGTCCTGCTGTGAATCTTAATTCATGTTTTGAAAGTTCTTTTAAATTTAATGGTGTAGCCATTTTATTCCCTCACTCCAATGTATTCTTTAAGAATTTTTAGTTTTCCTGTTTTTGTAATTTCAATTAATTCATCAATTACCTGTGCAGCATGCTCTGGCATGTAGTCTCTTCCACCAAGTCCGTATATTCTGTTAATTAAAACAGGTTTTTCTTTAAAATTACACAAACTTGCAGCTATATCAAGGTAAAGGGGACCAAATGAACCTCCAAAGGCATCTGCTCTGTCAAGAACGCAAACTGCTTTCAGATGTTTAAGGGCATTTCCAATCTCTTCATAAGGAAAAGGTCTAAAAAGTCTTGGTTTAAGTAATCCGATTTTAACTCCTTTATCTCTATATTCATCTATCACATCTTTTGTTGTTCCAGCTGCAGAGTTTAAAATTACAATTCCTATCTCAGCATCTTCAAGTCTGTAGGATTCAAAAAGTCCATAGCTTCTTCCTGATATTTTTTCAAATTCTTTTGCAACTTCTAAGACAACCTCTGGTACTTTTTTGTAAACCTCTGCATGAGCTTTTCTTACCTCATGATACAGATCAGTGAGAATCAACGGACCATAGCTTTTTGGATTGTCAACATCTAAAAGTGGATAAAGAGGCTTATATTGTCCAACAAAATTTTTTACAACTTCATCATCAAGATATTCAATTCTTTCTATTGAATGACTTATTATAAAACCATCATAACAGACCATTACAGGAAGCCTTATATCCATATGCTCAGCAATTCTAAATGCCTGAATTGTATTGTCATAGGCTTCCTGAGCATTTTCACTCCAAAGCTGAATCCATCCGCTGTCTCTTGCACCCATTGCATCAGAATGATCACAATGAATGTTTATTGGTGCAGAAAGAGCTCTATTTACAACAGGCATAATAATTGGAAGTCTTAATCCAGAAGCAATAAATAAAATCTCCCACATTAAAGCAAGACCCTGTGAAGATGTAGCTGTTACTACTCTTCCACCTGCTGCAGCAGCACCAACACAGGCACTCAAAGCAGAATGTTCACTTTCAACAAGAATCATCTCAGTCTTTACCTGTCCATTTGATACAAATGCTGCAAATCTCTGCATAAGCTCTGTTTGGGGAGTTATTGGATAGGCTGCACATACATCAGGTTCTACCTGACGAAAGGCATTTGCAACTGCTTCATTTCCTGTTACTGCCACAACCTTCGTCATTATTTTACCTCCTCTTCCATCACAATTGCTTTGTTACCTTTTTTCCCCGGACATTCCCGAGCGCATATACCACAGCCTTTGCAGTAGTCATAGTCAAAATCCATTCTTTTTCCGTCTTTAACTTTAACTGCATTGTCTGGGCAGTAAAGCCAACAAAGTAAACATTGAATACAATTTTCTTCTATCCAGCGGGGTTTAAATGCTCTCCACGACCCTGTTTTAAACTTAAGAGCACTTCCTGGCTCAAGTATTACCATTCCTGGTGGTATGCTTTTCCATCCCATCATCCTTCTTTCACCTCCTCGTAACCTCTCTTTACAGCAAGAAGGTTACCATCGATTATTTTCTGTGAAAATTTTTTCCCAAAACTTTTCTTCACATCTTCAAGAAGTGTTTCTAAATCTACCAAGCCTGTGACTCTGTTTAGAGCGCCAACCATTGGAGAGTTTGGCATTGGCCTTCCAAAACATTCAATGGCAATTTTTGTAGCATCTACTGTGTAAAGCTTTTGAGTTGGTTTAAGGTTAAGTTTTTTTCTCAATTCAGCAGGGTCCTTAGAAGTATTAATTATAAATTTAGCATCATCTTTTGCTCCCTCAGTAATATCAATGCTTTCTATTAATGTGGGATCAACAATTACAACCACATCTGGATGTGTAACAGGACAATGCATTCTTAACTCTTTTGAGCTTATTCTATTGTATGCCCGTAAAGGAGCTCCTGCTCTTTCCGGCCCATACTCTGGAAATGCCTGAACATATCTACCTCCACTAAGACATGCATCTGCAAAAACTTTTGCTGCAGTAACAGTCCCCTGCCCTCCTCTTCCATGCCATCTTATCTCCATCTTTTCCATAAAACACCTCTCAAAAAAGAGTTTTTAAATATTATAACAAAAAATCACTTTTTACTGTATTTTATTATTTGATTTTGTAAGGTATTTATAGGAAAGATAAATTATCATCAAAATAACAGCAATGACAACTAAAAAGCCAATAATGTATTCTATATACAACATACCTTTTTGCACACTTTCTAAAAATTTTCCTCCAAGATATCCTGCAGTAACCATAATTGAAAGTACAACTGCAGAACCGACAGAATCAATGATAAGAAATTTTGCCATAGAAACCTTTGTAATTCCTGAAAGTAAAAAAACCTGAGCTCTGAAACCAACAAGAAGTCTACCAAGCAACATTATAAGAGTGCTATGTCGTCGAAACTTTTTTTCAATTAAAAAAAATTTGGAAGGTGACAGAATTTTTTCAAATCTCCTATTTGTTACTATCTTTCTTCCAAACTTCCTTCCAGCTAAGTAAAGCATAAAATCAGAAAAAATAAGACCTGTGTAAGAAATCAAGACTGCAGGAACAGGTTTGATGATTCCCATTGAAATCATTACCCCACAGGCAATTAGAATTAAATCTTCAGGAAAGAAAGGAACTCCTAATCCGCCGAGAATTAAGAGAAAAAATAAACCTGGATAAGAAAATTGCTCTATAATTGAATAAGAATCCATCATGTTATAAAGAGCGGAGAGGCAGGGATTTGAACCCTGGGTGGAGCTTTTGGCCCCACAACCGCTTAGCAGGCGGCTGCCTTCGACCTGACTCGGCCACCTCTCCAAGTCTTTTTAATAATAACACTGTTTATCTCAATCTTGCAAGATAGCCATTCTTAAGCTGATCTAAGAGCCTGTTTAATCTTTCAAAGTTTCTCTTGGCTTCATCAAGAAGTTTCTTTACTTTTTCATGGTCTCCTGCATTATGGGCTAAAACTATGTCTTTAGCAAGACTGTGACAGGCTCTGTGAACATCCTCAAGCTCCATAAAACCTGGCAGGTCCCTAAATCTCTGGGCTTCTTCACTATAATACCACTTACCCACTGCACAGGAGCGATAATCTGCAAGACGGTCTGGATCAAGTCTGTCAATACCTTTTATATGAGCATGAACTCTTATCATAAGGCGTTCATGATCTCCTTTAAATATGTCGAAAAGCATCTCCTGTGTTGTCTTCGTTTTTACTCGAGATGCTGTATGTCTTAAATCAGATGAGACATGCAAAATTTCATAGGAATCCTTAACTATTGTCTCTGCGAGTCGCTCTATTTGTGAGGCTATCTTTGCAGAGTCTTCAATATTTCTGGTTACTTCCTCACTTGCTGCAGACTGCTCCTCCACTGCAGTAGCAATCTGAGTTATCTGATCTTTAAGCTTTGTAACAGCAGATACAATCTCTCCCAGAGCATTTCCTATGCTTTTAACTGATTCTGTGACTTCAGTAACCTCTGTAAGCTCTTTTTTCATTGATTGAGCAGTATCTGAAGTTTCTCTTTGAATCATATTGATTTTCTGAGCAATTTCATCAGTAGCTCTTATTGTTCTTTCTGCAAGCTTACGAACTTCGTCAGCAACAACGGCAAATCCGCGACCCTGTTCACCTGCCCTGGCTGCCTCTATTGCTGCATTGAGGGCAAGAAGATTTGTCTGATCAGCAATATCTTTGATAACTGTTACAATTTCTCCTATTTCAGAGGCAGAACTGTTAAGTTTTTCCACCATAGCGCCAAGTTCGTTCGTTGTCTGATAAACAACCTCTACCTTTTTCACAGCATCATGAGCTATACTCTGTCCTTTTTTGGCAATTTCCATTGTTTCCGTTGCTGTTTCAGAAGCTTTTGATGCATTGTTTGCTATATCAGTTATTGTCTGCGTCATCTCTTCAGCTGCTGTTGCAATTTGGCTTGCCTGCTGGGACTGCTTTTTTGCACCCTCTATGGTCTCATCAATTACTCTGTTACATCGGTCTACATTTTCAGCAAGCTTTTGTGAGTACTCAAAAGATTTGTCAGTAAGATTTATAAAGGTTTGTAAAACCTTGTCAATACTTGTTGCGAGCCTTCCTACAATATCAACCCTGTCTTTAAAACCAACATCCACAGTTAAATCTCCATCAGCTATTTTTTGTAATGTTTGAGCAAGAAGATTAACAGGTCTGTGAGTAACTAAGTAAGTTACATAAACTATTGCTGAAGCTGAAATAATACCCAAAAAACCAAGCACAGCAAAAATAATTTGAAGAGTTCTTACTTCATTCATTATTTCCTTAGGAACTTCTTTAGCACCAAAATGAATTGCCGCATCATAAGCAATTTTGTAAGCACCATAGCCAGTCACAATAACCGTTGCAATAACTCCAAAAGCAATAGCAAAACCCAGAGGAATAACCATTTTCCAGCGTAATTTTACCTTTCTGTCAAGCTCACTTAAAAATTTTTTCATCCCCCCCACCCCCAAATTATACTTTAAATCTAAAAGTTATTATGTCTCCATCTTTTACTTCATATTCCTTTCCTTCAAGTCTTAAGAGTCCTTTTTGTCTGGCTAAATTTAAATCTCCGTTAACACAGACAAAATCATTGTAAGATATTACCTCTGCCCGAATAAATCCTCTTTGAATATCAGAATGAATTTTCCCTGCTGCATCAACAGCCTTAGTTCCTTTTTTAATACTCCAGGCTCTTACTTCCTGCGGACCTGCTGTAAAAAAAGATATGTAATCAAGAATTTCATAGGCTTTTCTCACTATTTTTTTACTTACAGGCTCATCTATTCCCATAGCATCAAGAAAATTTGAGATTTCATCCTGAGGTAGTTGAATGATTTCACTTTCCAGAGAACCACATATTGTTAAAAAATCTGCATCTTTAAATCTTCTTTCATTAAAAGACTTCTCATCTGCGTTTATAACAGCGAAAGCAGGCTTTAAAGTTAAAAAATTTAAATGTCTTATCTGTTTAAGCTCTTCATCTGTAATTTTTATTGTTCTTAAAGACTGTCCATTCTCCAGGTGATTTTTTAAAATCTCCAGAATCTCCATTTCAGCCTCGTTTATCTTCTGTCCTTTCTTTTTATTTTCGACCATTCTTTCAATTCTTTTAATTACAAGATCTAAATCAAGCATAATCAATTCATATTCAAGTTCGGTTAAATCCCTTAAAGGATCAATTTTATCAAATTGATAGGGTACTGAAAGATTGTCAAACCCACGCAAAATATATATTAATGCATCAGCATCCATTAGCTGTTTTATAACTTTTGAATTATGCGTTGGATTGTCCTTTATTAATCCTGCTACATCAATGCATTCGACCTGAGCAAAGGTTGTCTTCTTAGGATTTACAATTTCGCTTACTTTCCTTAATCTCGGATCATCAACATGGAGAACTCCTCTGTGAAAAATATCAGCAGGTGTTGGATATGAAGAAGTTTCAATCTTTTGTGTGGTAAGTGCATTAAAAATCGTGGTCTTACCTGAATTAAAAAAACCTGTTAAAGCAATCTTCATATTCTTCCTTCCATAAAGTTTTTGATAACTACCATGGCTTGATAAAGTCTCTGAAGCTTCATATTTCTTTTTCTTATTTGCAGAGGCTCATTAAAAGGGAAAGGCTCTGCTCTTATCTGCCGCTCTTTTTTAATTATCACATCATGAAGCTCCTTTAAATCTTTTTCTGAAAATTTTTTCAAAAACAGAGGATTTACTGTGATAAATCCTTCTGCAATATCAGAAGCAATAGCTGAAAGTGATTTACTTCTGCCCTCCATTGTTTTTACCTTTTTTATTCAGTAGTATTGAAACCCAAATTCCAAGTTCATAAAGTATAATCATGGGAACTGCCATAAGTGTCTGATTGAAAGCATCAGGAGTTGGTGTTATTATCGCCGCAACCACAAAAGCAAGAACTATTGCAAGACGTCGGTATTTTTTCAGTGTTTGAGGAGTTATCAATCCCATTCTTGTTGTAATTACAATCAAAATTGGTAATTCAAAAACCAATCCAAAGGCAAGAAGAAACTTCAACAAAAAATCTACATAAAGTCCCACAGAAAGCATGGGCATTAAAAAATCTCCAACTTTGTAATTAAGTAAAAATCCCATTGCAAAGGGAAGAACAATCAGATAACAGAAAGCAACACCAGTTAAAAAAAGACCTGTTGCACTTAAAACAAAGGGCATGACATATTTTTTTTCATGGGAATAAAGCCCTGGAGAGACAAATCTCCAGAGTTGATAGAAAATTATTGGAATCGTGAGAACAAATCCTGATACAAGAGCAATCTTCATATTCATCCAAAAAGCTTCAGCAGGACCTAAAAATACAAGCTTTGTATTATGAAGCTTTTGATCAGGAACAAAAACCAATCCTTCTTTTAATGAAATTTGGGGAGTAAACTGAAGAGGGAAAAGCAAAAGCTTAAAAATATACTCAGAATAGCTAAATGTAAATATAAAAGCTATAACCAAAGCTACAAGGCATATAATAATTCTCTTTCTGAGCTCTGAAAGATGTTCTATTAAAGACATCTTTTGCTCTTCCATTCATTATTACTCCTTTTTTTCAATCTCTTTTCTGGCAATGTTTTCAATGTGTTTGTCTATTCTTAAATCAGAAATAGAAGGCAAATCTTTAAAAACTTCTTCTTTTAACTGAAGTGGGTCTTTTATGTCCTTTTTGGCTTCTTCAACAGTCTCTTTAACTTCCTGAAGCTCTTTTTCCATCTCGGATTTTGCACCCTGAAAAGCCTTTCTTATTTCATTAATTGTTTTACCAAGAGTATATCCAAGCTCAGGGAGTCTTTTTGGACCAAATACAAGCAAAGCAACGATAAATATTACAATGAGTTCCTGAAATCCTAAATCAAACATAAAATTATTATAACACTATTCAACATATTCTACAATTCTTTTTATTTTATTTTTTTCTCCAGGTAGCACAACACTTATGCCAAACATAAATCTAATATCAGGAGTTCTGTTTTTTATATCAAAACCTGTGCTCACAGTTGTGTAGGAAAAATCTGTTACTTTTACTCTGTAGCCAAGCCTCCATTCTACAAGGTCTATTTTATTTTTATCAATGGCTTTTCTTCCTATAATTTCAAAAAGAATGCTTGAGTTATAACTTACCTTAAGCTCTGAACCAAAATTCATGTTCCATGTCTCTTTTAATCCCTGTTTTTCTGGACGAAAATAAATTATATTTCCATGAGCCTTCACAGGTCCTACCTTCTTTGTAACAATAAAGCCTCCACCAATTCCACCTTCTGTTGAAAACTCCTCATTTCCAAAATCACCTGAAACATAAAGCATATATGCAAAAGCTGGCAAATATGTTGTCTCATCAATTATTCTATGTTTAAAACCAAGATTAATATCCTCTGGACCATTGCCATTCAAAGAATTATGGTATGAAAGGTTATAGGGAAGATTAGCAATAATTTCAACATTATTGGTTAATCCATAGGATATGTTTAAATTTATTCTTTTTATATCAGGATCATTTGTAAGTTCAAAACCTAAATCAATGGCTACCTGATTCTGTTTTGGGGAGTCTGCAGAAAAAGTAGAGATTACTGAAAAGGGAGCAGTGGGTGAAAATCCTTTTCTGTCAAAGGCATAGGCACAGGGAGTTAACAGCAAAATAAAAATTGACAAAATGACCAATCGTTTCATTTAAAGAAAGAATATCAAAAAAAGCAAAATCTGTCAAATTAATTATTAATTCTGTTAAAATTTTTTATGGATATTCATCAACTAAGAATTTTTATTTCCGTATTCAAAAATAAAAGTTTTTCAAAAGCTGCCAGAGAACTTTTCCTCACACAGCCAACAATAAGTGAACATATAAAAACCCTTGAGGAAGAATTAAATTGCGTGTTGTTCGACAGATTCGGCAAACTCATTATCCCAACAAAAGAAGCAGAAATACTTTATGAACATGCATGTGCAGTGGTGGAAAAGTTAGAAAATTTAAAAGAGGTTTTGCAAAAAATAAAATCCGCACCCTCAGGCAATCTCCATATTGCAGCAAGCAGTATTCCTGGAACTTATATTTTAACCAGGTTAATATCATCTTTTAGAAAAATTTATCCTGAAATTTCAATTCAAATTGATATTTCAGATTCAAAAACTGTTATAGAAAGCTTACTTTCAGGAAAGGTTACATTAGGAATTGTAGGAACAAAACTCCATAAATCAAAAATTGATTATCTTCCCTTCATGAATGACGAACTTGTAATTGTCAGTCCTCAGTTTATTGAAGAATCCTTTATTGAGCCCCATGAGATTCTGAAATATCCATTTATAATGAGAGAAGAAGGCTCTGGAACAAGAAAAGAAATGGAAAGATGGCTTAATGAAATGGGAATTGATATTGAAAAGCTCAATGTAGCATGTACTCTGAGTAGTACAGATGCTGTAAAAGAGGCAATTAAAAATGGCATAGGCATCTCAATCCTTTCAATCCATTCAATTAAGGATGAAACAGAATATGGAACACTTAAAATTGTAAGAATAAAGAATTATACAATGAGTAGAACATTTTACATAGCTACCCATGCAAAAAGAACTCTATCTTACATATACAGGCTTTTTTACGAATTTTTGCAGGAAAAAGCCTTCAGTTTATAATACTGTCAAGTCCTTCAGGTGAAAAACCTATTATGCGTTTTCCATTAAAGGAAATAAAAGAAGGCGTACCATTTATATTAATTTTATTCATAAGAGCAATTGACTCTTCTATCTTTTTAACTCCCTGAGAGCATTGCTGTCCTGTCCATTTTGAATTAAGATAATCATTGAACTGCATTCCTGAACAGACTGCTCGGACAGCCTTGTCTTTTGCCTGAGGATGAAGTCTTTCAAGAGGGAAAAATATAACTTTCACTTCCACTTTTCTTGAATCTGCCCATTGCTTAATTGAGTTTTTTGCTCTTTCACAAAAGGGGCAATCTGGATCAGTAATCATGTAAACATATTTATTCGCACCTTCTGGTTTGTAGGAAAAAGCGACAATTTTTTCAATTTCTGACTGAAAATTTTTAAAACTCTTTTCCTGAATTCTTTCTAAGGTTGCTTTACTTAAAAATACACCATCTTTGTAAATATCTCCAAATATAAAAGTTTTACCATCAGGATATGCATAAAAAATATTTAATCCACCACCTCTTTGAATTACAATCTGGCAGAGATTTGTTCCTTTAATCTCATTTTTTTCAATAATTCTGTCAAAATCAATCTTTAATGCGTCCTTTAAATTTTTTTCTTTAATGTTTGAACAAGGATTAGTGGATAGATTACAAGATGAAAGTGTAAAAATTAAAAACAAAAACATTAAAAAAAATCCTGCTTTTCTCATCTCATTTCCTTTGTTATTTTAATTAGTTTAAAAACAAATGTTTCAAAAAAATCAAGACAGATTTGTTAAAATTGATAGATGGACATCATCAAAAAAGTCAAACAGACAATTGAAAAATATAACATGCTTTCAATAGGAGATCATGTTCTTGTTGGTCTTTCAGGAGGTCCTGATTCTGTTTGCCTTCTTTATATTTTAAACATGCTTAAACCTGAATACAGACTAAAAATCTCAGCAGCCTACATAGATCATGGATTAAGGCCTGAGGATGTTCCAGAAGAAATTGAATTTTGTAAGCATTTGTGCGAATCCCTCAATATCCCTTTTTATACTCAATCAATAGATGTCAAAAACTTTGCAAAAAATGAAAAAATGAATATCCAGGAAGCAGCAAGAATCTTGAGATATGCAGCATTAGAACAAATAAGCCTCAACATTAAGGCACACAAAATTGCAGTAGCACACAATGCTGATGATCAGGCTGAAACTGTTATAATGAGACTTCTCAGAGGAGCAGGGCCTGCTGGACTGAGCGGAATTCCACCTGTAAGAAAAAAAATAATAAGGCCTCTTATAGAAATTGAAAGAAGTGAGATTGAAAAATTTCTCTCTGAAAGAAACATTTCCTATATTACTGATGCTTCAAATGAAAGCTTAAAATACTTAAGAAATAAAATAAGAAAAACTTTAATGCCTGTCATAAAATCAATCTCTCCGCAGGCGACAAAAATCATTTCAAGAACAGCTGATATTTTAAGAGAAGAAAACGATTACATAAATATAGCAGTAACAAAGGCTTTAATGCGGCTTATGAGCAGAAAAACAGATAAAACAGTTGAACTTTTCTGTAATCCCATGGAAGTGCTTAATATAGTTATATTAAGAAGAGCTTTAAGAGTTGCCATTGATAGCGTGAGAGATTTAAAAGGATTGAGTTTTGATCACATAGAAGAAATAATAAAACTTATAAAAACTGGCAAACCAGGAGACAGAATTTATCTTCCAAAAGGAATTAGAGCTATAAAGGGATATTCAACTTTAACAATCACTGCAGAGGCTCCAAAAAAACTGTCTACCTATGAAATAGCTGAACCCGAGGATGTGTATCTTAAAGAAACCAATGTTGTTGTTAGTTTAAAAGAAATAAAAAAAGAGGAAGTTAAAGATTTTGGCGATGGAAAACATACAATTTATGCTGATATGGACAAAGTTAAATTTCCATTAATTGTCCGAGCAAGAAAAGCAGGAGATTACTTCTATCCTTTTGGTTTTGGTAAAAGGAAAAAACTTCAGGATTTCTTTGTTGATGAAAAGATTCCAAGAGATGAAAGAGATGCTGTTCCAATAATTGAAAGCAATGGAGCAATTGTTTGCATTGCAGGCTACAGACTTGACGACAGATTTAAAATTGATGATAATACAAAAAGATGCTTACAGATAAAAATCTTACCAAAGTTGTAACTAAAATTTTCATCATTATAGTTGCTGTTATTTCATTTTCAACTGATTGTGTTCATTGTGAAGAAAATTTCTCAACATCAATAAAAAATAAATTTGATACAATCTATCAAAAATTTTCAAATTCTCTTATTCCTCTTCAGGAAGCAGTGGCTGTTGCAATAGATAAGAACTATGCCATACTTCCTGCTACAATTGTTGAAAAAGTAAAAAATCCTGTAGTGGCTGTAGATTCAAAATTAAATATAGCAGTAATAAAACTCGATAGAGATTTCAATCCAGTAAATTTTGCTCTGCCTTCAACAAAAGATGAAATATTTTTTCTCGTAACGGTTTTTGAAGAACCGTCTTTACTAATTGTAAAAGGAATCGTAAAAGACAATAAAATCCAGATTCAGGGCAAACAAATTCCAGGCTCTCTTGTTGTTTCTCTTGATTTAGTGCCTCTTGGAGTTGTAACTGAAAGTGGCAATGTTTCAGAAGTTTTGTTAATTAAACCAGTTTATTCAGAGATCAACAAATTAATAAAAAGAACACCTGGCTGGTTAGGGCTTCAAGGACAGACAGTTACTGCTGAGCTTGGGAAAATACTGCTTACTTCTCAGGGAGTTGTAATTACAAATATTTATGAAGGCGGTCCCTCTGACAGAGCAGGATTAAAAAGAGGAGATGTAATTGTTGAAGCAGATAATTTCAAAATCAAAGAATTAAAGGATTTGCAAAATATTATGTCAACAAAATTTGCCGGAGATATTATAAATTTAAAAATTTTAAGAGATGGAATTCAAAAATTTTTTTCCATAATTCTTGAAGAACCTCCAGAGGCATTGCTTCAAACAAAATCATCTTATACATCCCGGATAAAAGGTGTTGAAATTACAGAAATTCCTGAAAAAATAAAGGCAAATTTAAAAAAATCTATAAAGGGTGTATATGTTAAAAAATTGAGTGAAGACAGCCCTGCCTTAGGAATACTGAAAGAGGAAGATATAATTATGGAAATAAATAAAAAACCTGTAAATAATATTGAAGATTTCAATGAGATTATTTCAAAGTTAGCTGGATCTGACCTTCTTATTCTTGTTTACAGACAGGACAGTTTTCAATATGTAATAATACCTGCGCAAAAATCTCATTAGAAAGAAGCATTCCATTGAGTGTAAGTTTCACTCTGTTGCCTGAAATGGTAAGCAGTTTTTCCTTTTCAAAATCCTTAAAAAACTCAAGCAAACATTTTTTTTTGATAGTAATGCCTTTTGTCATTCTCAGCCCGAGAAAAATCTTTTCTTTTAATTCTTCCACCTTATCAACAGAATAATCAAATACCCATCCTGCTTTACCATCAATAAAAAAACTGGCATAAATAAATAAATCCGGAGGATTGTGAAACCTTTTTTTATCAAAAAATGAATGAGCTGAAGGACCAAGCCCAAGATATGGTTTTCTTAACCAGTATGAAATATTGTGTTTGCATTCAAATCCTCTTCGGGCAAAGTTTGATATTTCATATTTTTTAAAGCCATTTTCTTTGAGAAAATCTGAAGCAAATTCATACATAAACGCAACATCATCCTGTAAAGGAAGTGAAATTTTTCCAGCATTAAGCTCTTTTCCAAGTAAAGTATTTTCTTCCAATGACAATTCATACACTGAAACGTGCTTAACAGGAAGACTCACTGCTTGCTTAAGAGTTTCCTGCCAACTTTTTAGTGTCTGTCCAGGAATACCATAGATTAAATCAATTGAAATGTTTTCAAAGCCTTCCTTGTAAACAACTTCCACTGTTCGAGCTGCTTCATCTGAATTATGAATCCTTCCTAAAAATAAAAGCTCTTTATCATTAAATGACTGAACTCCTATGCTTAATCTATTAACTCCACAGGCTTTCATTAAACCAATTTTTTCCTTATCAATTGTTTTAGGATTTATCTCCACTGAAAACTCCACATCTCGGGCTGTTTTAAAATTTTTTGTCAAATCTGAAAGAAGACTGTTTAAGCTATAAATGCTCAAACAGGAAGGTGTTCCTCCGCCTATGTATATTGTTTTAAGAAAATGGGGAATCTGTTTTGTTATTTCCATTTCTTTCAAAATTGCCTTAATATAGAGCTTTTCTAAATCTTCATTATGGCGCAATGAATAGAAACTGCAGTATTTACAGTTTTTAATGCAAAAAGGAACATGCACATAAAGAGATGAAAAAAATGCAGCCATAGTTTATAATAACTTAGATGAAACTCATTGACAAAATCCTAATGCCTCATCTTGACTGGATTCAAATTGAAGTTTCAGGACTTTGTAATGCTTCATGTTTTTACTGTCCCCATACAACACACAGAAAATCATGGAAAGGCAGAAATTTAACTATAGATGAATTTTTAAAAATTGTGCCTTATCTTAAAAAAGTCAAACTTCTTTATCTTCAAGGATGGGGTGAACCTTTTTGTAATCCCAATTTCTTTAAATTTGTAGAGATTGCAAAAAAATCAGGATGCATGATTGGAACAACAACAAACGGAATGTTAATTGAAAACTCCCACATAGACAAAATAATTGAGCTTGAGATGGATATAATAGCCTTTTCTCTCACAGGGATAGAAAAAAACGACATATTACGTACAGGAACAAAAATTGACAAAGTCTTTAAAGTAATTGAACAATTAAATGAAAGAAAAAGAAAAAATAGAATCTCAAAGCCAAAAATTCACATTGCCTACATGCTTCTAAGGTCAAATCTTGATGAATTGGAACAAATTCCTGAGATTTTCAGTAAAATAGGAATTGATCATGTTGTAGTTAGCCTTCTTGATTTCATTCCTGATTCTTCTCTTAAAAATGAATCCCTTATTCCTGAAACAGAGGAAGAATTCAATACTTTAAAAAACAAAGCAGTCAATGTTATAAAAGAAGGTAAAAAACTTAATTTATCAATATCTTTTAATATTCCACATCCATTTAAAAAGGGAGAAAGCTGTTCTGAAAACCCATTGAAAGCAATTTTTATAAACTCTCTTGGATATGTTTCTGCCTGTGTTTTCACAGGAATTCCTGCAGAAGGATTTAATAATCTTTATTTTGGTAATATAACTGAAAAAACTCTACCATCTATTTTGAAAAACTCAAAGGATTTCAGGAAAAAATTTATTTCGAATAATTCCACTTTGCCATGCAATAATTGTCCAAAACACAGGATATTAGAATTATAAATTGAGGGGAGGACTTAATAACCTCCCCTCAGTCAAAATTATTTCTTCACTTCTTCTTTAGTTTTCTGAGTGAGATATCTTATGAAGGATGAAGTTGTTGAACCACTTCTTCCAACAAGTGTTCTTAACACAGAGCCCCAGAATGCGACAGACTCGGATATACGAGGATTTTCAGCAAGCCTGTAAACCTTTGGTGAATCCTTAAGTGCATACACAACTCCTAATCCTCCAAGATCTGTCTCTCCATAGAGTTTGAATCCCTTTGACTTTGCTTCTTTAATCAATGCATCTCTGTCTCCAAATTTTATTGCTCCTGTTGGGCAGGTTCTTGCACATGCAGGTGTAAGTCCAGCACGAACTCTATCAATACACATGTGACACTTTGCAATTTTGCCTTTTCCACCTTGATCATATCTTGGAATATCAAAAGGACAGGCTGAACGACAGGCATGACAGGCTATGCATTTGTTTTTGTCATAGTAAACAATGCCTGTTTCTTTGTCTTTCTGAAGTGCACCCACCGGACATATCTGAACACAGGCAGGCTCACCACAATGCATACACCGCTGGCTTACAAAGAGCCAGCGAACTGTCTTTGAATCAGTATTCTCAATAAAACGAATTCTATTGAAATTATTTTCATCAAGATCAGGTGGGTTTTCATGGGTTCCTCTATTTTTTGTCTTTGTTGCAGGAAGTTGATTCCAGTCCTTACATGCAATCTGACAGGCTCTACATCCTATGCATATATCAGGTGTTATTAATAATGCTTTGCGTGCCATGTTCAACCTCCTATGCCTTTTCTATGTTTACCATGAATGCCTTTGTCTCAGGTATCATGGTATTTGCATCACCTACTGTTGGAGTAAGAAGATTTGCACTATCACCACCAGAACCATCTTTTGGAAATCTCCATCCATAATGCCATGGAATTCCTACAATATGAATAGTCTGACCCATCACCTTAAATGGTTGAAGTCTTGGAGTAACAATCGCGATTGCCCAGATTTTTCCTCTTGGAGATGAAACTATTACTTTGTCTCCACTTTTTATTCCTTTTTCTTTAGCAAGCACAGGATCTATTTCTGCAAATATCTGGGGTTCAAGTTCCATTAACCAGTCTTGATGTCTTGTCATTGCTCCAGTCTGCCAATGCTCTGTTACTCTATAGGTTGTTCCGACATAGGGATATCTTGAATCACAATAAACAAAAACATCAGCTTTTGTTCCAAATATTTTTATCGTAGGATTGATTCTTGTCTTTTTATAAAGAGGATTCTCCATAAATGGACACTCTAAAGGCTCATAATGTGTCGGGAATGGTCCATCTGCAAGTCCTGCCCCAAATATTGTTCCAACTCCTGATGGCTTCATTATGAATGGAAGTTTTCCTCCTTCCATTGCAAGTGGTGGTGCCGGTCCATCAGGAACATCGCCTATCCATTTCTTGTTAACAGGATCCCATTTTATAACTGCTCTCTTTGGATCCCATGGATTACCCTGTGGATCAACACTTGCACGATTGTAAAGTATTCTTCTGTTTACAGGCCAGCACCATGCCCAATTTGGATAAAGCCCCAGTCCTGTTGGATCTTCTTTCCCTCTTCTTGCCATCATGTTGCCAGCATCTGTGTAACTACCCGAGTATATCCAGTTACCACAAGCAGTCCTACCATCAGCAAGCAAATATACAAATGACGGAACTTGCTGACCTTTTTTATATGATTTTTTGTCTATTGGATGCTCTGGCACATCTTCTGTAAAGTATCCATTTATTGCCTTTGCAACTTTATGAATATCAATATGTTTTACTTTGCCGCTTTTGTCTTTTTCTCCATAATCCCATGTAAGATAAATTATTGGATCAGGGAAGGCTCCTTTTTCTTTTTCGTAAAGTTTCTTTACTCTCCAGTAAAGTTCATTTATTATCTCCTCATCTGGTTTGCATTTACCAATTGGTTTTACTGCTTGATACAGCCACTGAGCAAGTCTACTTGAATTGGTTCTGCTTCCTTCTTTTTCAAGGGATGATGCTGCAGGTAGTAAAAATACTTCTGTTTTAATTTTCTTTGGATCCATTCCAGGACCGCGCCAGAATGATGAAGTCTCAGTATCCCATAGATTTACACATACAAGCCATTCAAGCTTTCCAAGAGCCTCTCTTACTTTTCCTGCATTTGCAGATCCGCATGCAGGATTCTGCCCCCATGCAAAGAATCCTTTAATGTTTCCCTTATACATTTCGTCAAATAGCACTAACCATGAGCAGTTTTGATTATCATCTCTCTTTGGCAGGTAGCTATAACAAAAATCATTGTCTTTAGTTGCTCTTTCTCCATAAAGCTCTTTAAGATAGCTGATAATATATTTTGGTCTGTTTGACCACCAATTAACACTCTTTGGCTCCTTTGTCTTTGGTGTGTATTTTTCAATGTATGTCTTTAAATCAACATCAGAGGCAACAGGTGTAGGATTATAACCAGGCAGTATATGGAAAAGAAGAGCATGGTCAGTAGAACCTTGAACATTGGGTTCACCTCTTTGTGCATTAATTCCTCCGCCAGCTACTCCTATATTTCCAAGAAGTAGCTGAACAATTGAAAAAGCTCTAATGTTTTGAGTGCCAATTGTATGTTGAGTCCATCCCATTGCATAAGAGGAAACACATGTTTTATCAGGCTTTCCTGTTGAACCAATAATTTTATAAGCTTCTTCAATTTTATCCTTTGGTGCTCCCGTAATATTTGATACTGTATCTATAGTGTATCTTGAGTATTGTTTTTTAAGTAGTTGAAATACACAATGAGGATCCTGAAGTGTTGGGTCTTTCTTTGGAATTCCATTTTCATCAAGCTGATATTTCCATGTTGATTTATCATAGGCTCTCTTTTTCTCATCATATCCTGAAAATACTCCATCAAGGTCTTCAGCAGTCTTAAAGTTAGGATCAACAAGGAATGATGCATCAGTGTAGTTTATTACATAATCCTTGAAGTAAAGATTGTTATCAATTATGTATTTTATTAATCCACCAATAAATACTATGTCTGTTCCTGGACGAATTGGAACATAAAGGTCTGCCTTTGAGGCTGTTCTCGTAAAACGAGGATCAACAACAATAAGCTTAGCTCCTCTTTGTTCCTTTGCCTTCATTATCCACTTCATTGACATTGGATGGCATTCAGCAGTGTTACCACCCATGTTAAGTATTACATCTGCATTTCTGAAATCAATCCAATGATTTGTCATTGCCCCTCTACCAAACGACTCTGCCAGAGCCGCTACAGTAGGGGAGTGTCATATACGCGCTTGATGTTCGATATAGACAAGCCCCCATGAACGCATTAATTTTTGAAGAAGATAGCATTCTTCATTTTCTAAGGCTGCTGAGCCAACATGAGCAATTGCATCAACTCTGTTTACTACCTGGCCCTTTGAATTTTTTGTAATGAAATACTTATCTCTTGTTTTTTTCACAAGCCGTGCTATTCTGTTTAACGCCTCTTCCCAACTGATTTTTTTCCACTCTGTTGCTCCAGGTGCACGATACATTGGCTCGGTTATTCTATTAGGATTATTCACAAGTTTATAAAGTGCTGCACCTTTTGGACAAAGAGAACCTTCATTTTGAGGATTATCAGGATCACCTGCTATGCTCTGAACCTTACCTTCTTTTACATAAGCAATTACTCCGCAGCCAAAACCACAGTAAGGACAAATGTGGGTTATCTCCTTTGCGCCCTTTGTTCTTAGCTCTGCTGCATAGGCTTTTGCAGGCTCAAGATTAAGCCCCAGTGAGCTAAGAAGCAGGGCACCTGTGGAGATTTTCAGAAAACTTCGTCTGGTAAGTTCCATATAACCTCCTCCTTAATTTTTTTAATAATAAAGAGAGAAGCCTTGAGTTTTCATACCTCAAGTACTTCTCCTGTCCACCGATTAAACTTATCAGGGGGCTGTATGGAAAAGTTAATCGGTTCATCTAATTACTTTATTAACAATCTATATGCCAAATAAAATTTCTAAATAATTCAGAGACTTTTAAATAAAAAGGGTGCAACTATAGTTGCTAAAAAGATGATTTATAAAAAATTTTTTCAGGGGGTTATTTTTTATGCAATTTATTCAATCTTTTATTCAATGCCTGCCTTGTTATACCAAGCATTGAAGCTGCAATTCCCTGATTTCCTTTGGCTCTTCTTAATGCTTCATTGATAAGTAGTTCTTCCATCTCCTTTAATGTGGGAAGTTTATCGGGAAATCTCATTTGTATATAAAATTTTACTATCTCATTTTTAAGCTCTTTATCAATGGAATTGCTTATGTCTATCATCTCTTTGAAGACTTCCAATGATAAAATAGAGGATTTACACCGAGCAACTGCATCATAGACTATCATTTTAAGCTCTCTTATATTGCCTGGAAAAGAGTAATTTGTTAAAAGAATTATTAATTCTTCTGGATATTTAGGTGGTTTCTTTCCCAGTTCCTTTGCAGATTCTTCAATAAAATGGTCAAGCAAAACAGGTATGTCATCCTTTCTCTCTCTTAAAGGAGGAAGATGAACATGATGTGCTTTGAGTCGGTAAAATAGATCCTTTCGGAAGGCTCCTTTGTTAACCATATCATGTATATCCTGATTTGTTGCAACTATAATTCTTGCATCAGTGCTTTTTGCAATATCGGAACCAAGAGGATAATAAACTCTTTCCTGAATAACTCTTAAAAGCTTGAGTTGAGAGGCTTCAGACAAATCTCCAATCTCATCAAGAAAAAGAGTTCCACCTCTTGCCCTTGAAATCATTCCTTCTCTGTTGGATATTGCTCCTGTGAATGCTCCTTTCCTATGACCGAACAAAGTATCAGAAAACATTGTATCATCAAGCCCTGCAACATTTACTGCCACAAACTCACCTTTCCTGCCACTTATTTTATGAATTGCCCTTGCTACAAGTTCCTTTCCTGTACCTGTTTCACCTGTTATTAAAACAGGTTGCTCTGTTTTGGATATTACTTCTATGTATTTAAAAATACCTCTCATTTTCTGATTTACAGTAATAATTTCTGAAAAAGCCTCTTCATATTCAAGTTTATCTTCTATTAATCGGTGTTTTAATCCTAAAATTTCCTCTTTCAGACGATTCATTTCCAGTGCTTTTTTTATTGATGAAATCAGCTTATTTTTTTCAACAGGCTTTACCAGATAATCTGAAGCACCTATTTTTATGCACTCAACAGCTGTTTCTATGTCTTTTATTGCTGTTAATATAATTACAGGAATTTCTGGATATTCCAGTGATAAGTATTTTAAAAGTTCAAAACCTGAGATATGGGGCATTGAAAGGTCAAGGAGTAAAATAGAGAATGATCTTTCTTTTAGAACAACAGGAAGTTCCCGTGGATCCTCAATCAAAACAACATCATTAATTCCCGACTGTTTCAGAATTAACGAATAGGTATATAAAGACTCCCTTTCATCATCTATTATTGCAACAGAATAATTAAAATTTTCCATCTCTGTCATAACAAGGCAGATAAATAATTATTTGCGTACCTTTGCTTTCTTCTGATTTGATGGTGATTTCTCCGCCAAGCTCTTCTATAATAGACTTTGAAAGATAAAGTCCAAGCCCAGAGCCACCTGATGCATATTTTGTTGAAAAAAATGGTTCAAAAATATAAGGCATTATATCCTTAGAAATTCCAATACCTTCATCTCTGATTTCAATATATATCTTGTCTCCTTTTATCCCTGTGGATAGGAAAATTCCTCTTCCTCTATCTGGCAATGCCTGTAAGGCATTCATTAACAGATTTATTATAACCTGCTCAAGCTTTTGCGTATTACCTCTTATTTTTGGCAATTCTTCGTGGAGATTAAGATTAAAATTTTCAGTATGCATAAAAATATGATGATTGAGTATTGTTACTACTCTCTTTATCACTTCATTTACATCAATAATTGAATATTCAGATTTTAAACCTTCTTTAATGTATTTTCTGAAGTCATCAATTGTATCTGAAATTCTTGTTATACCTTCCATAATTGACAGCATAAGTCTTGGAACAATTTTATCAACTTCCTTAGAAGAAATTCCTCCCAATAAAAATTCACCATTTTCGCTCTCATATTCTTTAATAAGCTTAAAAACATCATGCCAAGTATGCAATGTAATTCTGAGATTATTAACCATAAAATTACATATGTTGTTTATTTCGTGTGATATGCTTGAGGTAACCAAATCAATTGATTTTAGTTTATCCTTCAGTATCAATTGAGCATTTCTTCTTTTCTTTGCTTCCTTTTTCTTTATCTTTGCCGTTATGTCATTAAATTTAAAAAACACAACCCTCTGGTCCTCCCACATCACTGGATATAAACTGAAAAGCAAAACTCCTTTACTGCCATCATGTTTTCTATAACTTATAACCCTTTGCTCTTCTATTCTATGGCAATCATGAATTAATTTTATAAAATTTCTATACTCCTGTTCTTCAAAAAATTCCGACAAATCTGAATGTTCACCTAAAAAATCTCTTGCAGACTGATTCAGGTAGATTATATCTATTCTTTCAGGATCAAAGAGAACTAACGGCTCTGAATAGGAATCTATAAATTTAAAAAAAACTTCTCTTAATTGGATTTCTCTATGAAATATCTTCATTCTATTTTGATTTTTCCTTTACCTTTGATTACTTCACCGATTAAATAAGCTCTGTATCCTTTTTTATTTAAAATATTCAATGCCTTTTTCACATCTTTACTGTCAATGATAAAAACATAGCCTATTCCCATATTGAAAACTTTAAACATCTCTGATTCTTTAACTTTTCCTGCTGTCTGAATAAGCTGAAATACTGGATGAATATGCCATTGATTTTTATATATCACAGCAGTTTTATTTTCAGGAAAAATTCTTGGCAGATTTCCAGGAATTCCACCACCTGTTATATGTGCCATGCCTTTAACTTTAACCCTTCCCTTAAGAGCAAAATAGGCTTTAACATAAATTTTTGTTGGCTTCAGTAATTCATCAGCAAGACTGCAACCCAGCTCTGCAACATATTGATCAATTTTCATTTTTGCTCTATCAAAAAGAACTTTTCTTACAAGAGAAAAGCCATTGCTGTGAAGTCCTGAAGAAGCAACACCTATTATTGAATCTCCCTCTTTTATTTCTGTTCCATCAATAATTTCACCTTTATTCACTACTCCAACAGCAAAACCTGAGAGATCATATTCATTTTTTTTATAAAATCCTGGCATCTCAGCTGTCTCTCCTCCTATGAGAGCACAACCTGCCTGTCTGCATCCTTCAACAATGCCTTTTATGACCTGAGTTGCTCTTTCAGCATTAAGCTTACCTACAGCAAAATAATCAAGAAAAAATAAAGGCTCTGCACCTAATGTTAAAATATCATTCACACACATGGCAACAAGGTCTATTCCAACTGTATCATGTCTGTTTGCTTCAAAGGCAATTTTAAGCTTTGTCCCAACTCCATCTGTGCCACTGACAAGCACTGGTTGTCTGTATTTTTTCATGTCCAGCCTAAATAATCCTGCAAAAAGCCCTATATCAGTAAGAACCTCTTTCCGGAAAGTTGTCTTCACCAGAGGAGAAATCATTTTTATAAATTTGTCTGCTTCATTAATATCAACACCAGCCTGTTTATATGTAATGCTCATAAAACCTCCTTAATTTTCATACTTATATCAACAGCTCTGGCAGAATGAGTTAAGGCTCCAGCAGAAATAAAATCCACACCTGTTAAAGCAATGTCTCTTACATTTTCAAGATTAACACCACCTGAGGCTTCAAGTAAGACTCTGCCTTTTGCAATTGCTACAGCCTTTTTCATTGTTTCAATATTCATATTGTCAAGCATCACAATGTCTGCTCCTGCATCAATTGCTTCCTCAAGCTCTTCAATACTTTTTACTTCAATTTCAATTTTTTGATAAATACATGATTTTTTAGCTTTAAACACTGCCTCTCTTACAGAGCCTGCGATTTTAATGTGATTGTCCTTTATTAAAACTGCATCGTAAAGAGCAAAACGATGATTGTGTGCTCCTGCAATTCTTACAGCATATTTCTCCATAAATCTTAATCCAGGAGTTGTTTTTCTTGTGTCAAGAATTTTTACCGGAATGTCTTTGATTTTTTTAACAAATTCTCCTGTTAAAGTGGCAATCCCTGAAAGTCTCTGTAAAAGATTTAAGGCTGTTCTTTCTCCTGCAAGAAGCAATCTTGCATTGCCTTTAAGTGTGGCAATTGCATTGCCTTTTTCAATAAAATCACCATCTCTGTAGTATTCCTCAAAGCATAAGTTGTCAGGCTGAAGACCGAAGGCTGAAGACAGTATACTGAAAAATCTTTTTACAAAAGGCATTCCTGCAAGAATCAAATTTTCTTTACATATTATCTGAGCAACAGCATTACACTGTTCAGGGACAATTACTTCTGAAGTTATATCACCTTTTCCAATATCCTCTAAGATGGCTATTCTGAAAACTTCATCAATCAGTGAAGTATACATTTATCTTTTTAAAAGAAGTCTTAAAAATCCATAAATTCCTCCTGCAACTGCTGTAATTGCAAGAGCGCTCTTCCAGTCAAAAAGCGTGGTAACATTTCCCTGAATGTTTTTACCTATTAAAATAACACTGGCTGAATTTTTAACCTCAACATTACTTCCTATAATTATGCCTGCTGCTGATCTTTTCACTTCAGCTTCATCTCTACCAATAGCCACAGGACAGAGAGAAAAGTTAACATCAGTTTTCTCTGCCATTGAAACTCCACTTATGCACTGATTCATACTCAATTCATTAGCTCTTACAAATCCTATTGCTCCTTGCGTAATTTCCGCTTTTTCTGAATCAATACTTAATGCACAAACTTGCTGCATTTCTGCATTGCCTGCTTCAACAGCCCTTGCTGTACTTTGTTTTATAGTGAGAAACTCTGCTTCAACTATATCCATACTCTGTCCTTCAATTTCTATTTTTTCTTCCATCTTTTCCTCCTAATCTGATAATTCTTCAAGAACCTTGAGATTCTCTTTTATTTTATCACTTTTAACCAAAAGCTCCTCATATTTTTCTCTATCTTTCTCAACTACTTCTTTAGGTGCATTTTTTATAAAATCTTCATTCATCAATTTTTTGTTAAGAAATTTTATGTCTGCTTCAGTCTTCTGAAGTTCCTTTAAAAGCCTCTTTTTTTCCTCGTCTATGTTTATCATTTCTTTTACAGGAATATAAATTTCAAACTCTTTTTTTACTGAAACTGCTGAGCCTTTTTGCCTGACAATGTCCTTGCTGATTTTTAATGTTTTTGCTCTGGCAAGTTTTAAAATAAATTGATATCCCTCATTTAAAACCTGCTCAGCCTCTGCAGATATTGGCTTGATAAATACTTCTAGATTTACTGATGGAGATATATTCAATTCTCCACGAATGCTTCTTACTCCAGAGATTGCCTCTATTATGTAGTCCATTTTTTTAATGGCTTCTTCATCTGTGGTTACTGACTCAATAGATGGATAAGAAGAAATCATGATTGATTGTTCTTTCTTTAATACATTAAGCCATATGTATTCTGTTACATAAGGCATAAAGGGGTGCAAAAGTTTTAAAACACTTTCAAAAACATAAAATAAACAATTAACAGTTTCTTCCTTGTTTTCAGATTCAGAGTACAATACAACCTTGCTTAGCTCTATGTACCAGTCACAGAATTCATGCCACAGGAATTGATAAACTGAGTTTGCTGCATCATTAAATCTATATGCATGTAAAGCTTGATTAGTTTTTTCTATGGTTTCTGAAAGTTTTGACAGAATCCATCTGTTTTTGAGACTTAGCTCTTGCAGTGTAACTTTTTCCTTTGTTCTTAGATGAGCAAAGCTCATTATAAACTTCATGGCATTCCATATTTTGTTTATAAAATGCCTGTATCCTTCTACTCTATCCTCTGAAAATTTTATATCTCTGCCCTGTGCTGCAAAGGCTGCAAGGGTGAATCTAAATGCATCTGCTCCATATTTTTCAATCATCACAAGAGGGTCTATTACATTACCCTTTGATTTGCTCATCTTTTGTCCCTTTGAATCCCTAACAAGGGCATGAATGTAAACATCTCTAAATGGAACATCCTTCATGAACTTAATTCCCATCATTATCATTCTTGCAACCCAGAAAAATATTATGTCAAAACCAGTAACAAGAACACTTGTAGGATAAAATCTTTTTAAATCTTCTGTTTCCTCAGGCCATCCAAGTGTAGAAAAAGGCCATAGTGCTGACGAAAACCATGTATCTAAGACATCAGGATCCTGTATCAATTCTTCACTGCCACATTTTGGACAAACCCGGGGTTCGGTTCTGCTTGCAAAATGAGAAATTTCCTTTGGAATTTTGATCATCTTTGCTGTCTGTTCAATGTCTTCTTTAGTAATGCCAAGTCTTCTTAATTCATTGTAGGTACCGCTCCATATTTGTCTTCCATTAAAGATAAAGGGTTTATAGAATAAAATTTCTATCAGATCGCCATGTTCAACGCCTTTTTCTGTTTTGCATTTTGCACAATACCATACAGGAATTCTATGCCCCCACCAAAGCTGCCTTGAAATGCACCAATCCTTTATATCACGCATCCAGGCATAGTAGTTGTTAACCCATCCTTCAGGAATAAATCTTATTTTATCCTCCTCTACAACCCTTACTGCTTCCTCAGCTAAAGGTTTTATTTTCACATACCACTGAACTGTTTGAAATGGTTCAATAACTGTTTTACATCTGTAGCAATGTCCAACAGCATGTTTGTGCTTTTCTATTTTTTCAAGAAGTCCAAGTTGTGCAAGGTCTTCAATTATTCGCTTTCTCGCCTCATATCTATCAAGTCCCTTATACTTACCAGCTTCCTCTGTCATTTTTCCTTCTTCATCAATTACACATAAGTAGGGAAGATTGTGTCTCTGAGCAATCTCAGCATCATTGAAATCATGGGATGGAGTAACTTTTACAGCACCTGTTCCAAACTCCATATCAACAGCACTGTCTGCAATTAAAGGAATCTCCCTGTTCATAAGAGGAAGAATGAGAATTTTACCAATCAAATTTTTATATCTTTTGTCTTCAGGATTAACAGCAACAGCTGTATCACCAAGCATGGTCTCTGGACGAGTTGTTGCAACTGTAATGAATTGCTCAGGATCATCTTTTAAAGGATACTTTATATAGTAAAGCTTTCCTTCAATTTCTTCATGTTCTACTTCAAGGTCAGAAAGAGCCGTATGACATCTTGGACACCAGTTTATGAGTCTTAAGTCTCTGTATATCAAGCCTTCTTCAAAAAGTCTTAAGAAAACTTCTTTAACAGCTCTTGAAAGTCCTTCATCCATTGTAAAGCGAAGACGGGACCAGTCACAGGATGCACCTATTCTTTTAAGTTGGTCTATAATTCTTCCACCGCAGGATTCCTTCCAATTCCATACTCTCTGAAGAAAAGCGGTTCTACCAAGTTGATACCTATCCAGTCCCTCCTTTAAAAGTTCTCTTTCCACAACATTTTGAGTGGCAATTCCAGCATGGTCTGTGCCTGGAACCCATAAAGCAGCATATCCGAGCATTCTTTTCCACCGGATTAATATATCCTGAAGCGTGGCGTTTAAAGCATGTCCCATATGAAGACTGCCTGTTACATTTGGAGGCGGAATTACAATGCAGTAAGGCGTTTTCTTGGGATCAGGATCGGGTTTAAAAAAACCATTTTCTTCCCAAAATTCATAAAGCTTTGTTTCAACTTCTTGAGGCTGATAGGTTTCACTAATGAGTTCTTTGTTAAGCATGCTGCTACAGAACCTCCAGAATTTTCTTGAAAATATTTTGCATTTCTCTTTTAACTTCCCTGCTTATATAAGGTCTGAGCTTATTAATTAATTCATCTTCTTTTTCCCCAACAAAACACTGTTGTTTTATGCCCAGTAGAGATTGTATTTTTTGCTTAAATTCTTCTAAAGTAAATGGTTTAACAATGAAATCAACTCCCAGGTTTCTTAATTGCTCAAAATTTATGGAAGAGTAAAAATTCAGAACTGCCAGAACAGGTAATAAAAGAGAGTATTTTTCTCTGATTTTTTGAAGAAAGTTTATTAAATCTGACTCTTTTACATCAACACCTAAAACTATTAACTGAGGACTGAGCTCTTCAATGCTCTGCAAAGCTTTATCAGTCTCTGAAAAGGTTATAATTGAAAAATTATCCTCCTTTAAACTGCCTAAATAATCCGACAAAAAGGGTAATTTTTCCAATAAAAAAATTTTATACATATCACTTCTCCCTCATCAATTCTTCTGCTTGTTTTGTTTTCATCCTTTTTACAAGTTCCTGATATGAATGAGTGCGAATTATCTTGTTAAACTGGCTGCGATAGTTACTTACAAGGCTGACTCCTTCAATAACCACATCATAGACCTTCCATTCTTTTCCATTGAAATAAAGTCTGTAGTCAATTGGAATCTCTTTTTTGTCTTTTGTAATTATCTTTGTTTTTACTTCAGCATACTTACCATTTTCAATTCTTTCATCGGTATAAACTACTTCCTCAGTAGTGTAAGACTCAATTTTTCCACTGTAAGACCTTTCAAGAAGGTCCTTGTAAAGTTCAACAAACTCTTTTTTCTCCTGAGGTGTTCTGTCTCTCCAGTAAATACCAAGAGAACGTTTTGCCATTTCATCAAAATCAAAAACTTTACTGATTTCTGCTCTCAATGCAGCTCTTCTCTGCTGCCTCTTTTCTCCCTTGTACTTAGGGTCTTTGAGAATGCTTATTACCTTATCCACAGTTTTTTTAATCTGTTCCTTTGGCGAAACAATAGCAAAAGCAACGGATATGGTAAAAATTAAAATTAACAAAATTATTAAAGATTTTTTCATTATTTAACCTCCCTTTCTCTGTCAAGTCCAGATGCCTGAAGCAAATTTGCAATAGCCATTTTTTGATTATAAAGTGCTTTTAAGTGATTTACTCTTGTAGTGGCATATGCAAGCACAGCATCAGCTAAATCCTTTGTTTCTCCCAATCCCATATCAAGATTTGCCTGAGCAGTTATAAGCCATTTTTTCGCATTTTGATAAGCATCCTCCATATCCCTGGCAGATTTTGTTGCTTCCTCGAGTTCATAATAGGCTTTCATAATCTGAACTGGAATTCCCTGTTCAGCAAGTTTTTTCTTTTCAAGAATTTTTTGATACTCAATCCGAGCCTCTCTTACTTTTCCCTTTGTTATTCCAAAATCAATGTTAAGTTTCATACCAACTACTGCAGCCAGCATTGAGTCATTAAGAGGATCAGAAATGTAGGGATTATGTATTCTGTCTCGGTTTGTAGCACCTGCGAGAGAGCCTTTAATAAGGAAAAATATCTGAGGATAAAAGTTGCTCTTTTCAACATCAACCAGAGCCTGTTTTGCTTTAAGTCCTTCTTTGATCTGTATCATTTCAGGTCTTAGCTGAAAAGCCTTTGCAATTAACTCATCCGGTCTGATGTATGCTTCTTCATATTTTAAAGGTTCTGTAATTATCTCAAGCTTTGTATTCTGTGGAGTTCCTGTCATGAATTTCAAAGCTTCTATTATTATTGCTTCATTTTTGTCAATTTCATTTAAATTTCTTTTAACTTCACCTAAATAAGTTTTAAGTTTGTAAAGAGTGAGTTCATCAGTAGAGGGAATATCTTTTTTTAAATCCTCTTCAGTTCTTTTTATTGCCTTTTCAAGTTCATCCTTTATCTCATTGGCAAGTATCCTCAAATCCCTTATCATAGAAAGGCTCCAGTAAAGTTCCTTTGTCTTTAAAATAATTTCTGAACGTTTTTTTTCAAGCTCTGCCTCTGAAACCTTTATCCCTCCTTGGGCTGCTTTCTTGTATCCTGAAATCTTTCCAAAGGTATAAATTGGCTGAAGCAGCTGCATTGTAATCATGCCAAAAACACCATTAATTGTGGTTGATTTAACATCAGTTCTTATCTCTGGAGATATTGCTTCTTTGCGTGCCTCAGGAGATGGACCTGCTAAAGCCATAAGCTCAATCTGTGGAAATACTGCAGCCTGAGCCTCACTAAGTTTTGCTTTATAGATTTCAATGTCCTGTTTGTATTCACCAAGCTCTGGATGAAATTTAACAGCTCTTTCAATGCACCCTTTAAGGTCAACAATAACTTTGTCTTCTGCAAAACAAACTGAAGAAAGCAGAACTACAGTAAAAATAATTAAAATTTTAAATTTTCCCGAACACATATTTTGATAATACCTCCTCTATATCTATAGATGACTCTGTCTCTCTAATTTTACCATTGTGTGCAATATATTGCTCAGAACCACCAGGTGTAATCTGAATATATTTTTCGCCAATTAATCCTTTTGTTCTTACAGAAGCAATAGAATCCTCGGGAAGTTTGATTGAATTTAGTATTTTAAGCTCTACCACTGCCTGGTATCTATTGTTAAGAGTAACCTTCTCAACAGAACCAACAGGAACTCCTGCAATCTCGACAACAGAGCCTTTTTTAATTCCTCCTACTTTGTCAAACTCTGCATAAACAGTGTAATAACCACTCTGAAACATATCAATCTTACCAAGTCTGAAAGAAAGCCAGCCAAGTGCAAGAATGCCGATCAAAACAAATACTCCAACTATTATTTCAAGATTTTCCCTTTTCATTGCTTCCTCCGTTTTCTATTCCCATTATAAAATTTTTTACAACAATGTTTTCACTTTTTTGAATTTCTTCTGGAGTTCCAATTTCAACAATTTTTCCATCATGAAGCATAGCAACTCTGTCTGAAATCTCAAAAATCTCTGGAATTTCATGACTTATTATTAATCCAGTAAATCCATACTGTCTTTGAGTGTCTCTTATAAGCTTATGAATTGAGCGAACCAGAATTGGATCAAGTCCTGTTGTTGGTTCATCAAAAAGAATTATCTTTGGATGAGCTATTAAAGCCCTTGCAAGAGCAACTCTTTTACGCATTCCTCCACTAAGCTCAGCGGGATATTTGTATTCCATGCCCTGAAGTCCTACATCACTTAAAGCTTTCATAACTCTGTCGTTAATCTCTTTTTTATTCAATTTTGTTTTCTCTGTAAGAGGAAAGGCAACATTATCATACACAGTCATTGAATCAAAGAGAGCTCCTCCCTGGAAAACAACTCCAATGTCTGCTCTTATTTCATCGAGTTGGCTGCCTTTAAGCTTTGTTATGTCCATGCCTTTTATAAAAACACTTCCTTTGTCTGGCTTTAATAATCCCACAATATGCTTAAGAAGAACAGATTTACCACCCCCACTTCTTCCAATTATAGCAGTTACTTCACCTTCATTTATAATTAAATTAACACCCTTTAAAACCTGTTGTTTTCCAAATGATTTGTAAAGCTCTTTTATTTCAATCACAATAAAAAGGCTCCAAGCATATAATCCCATATAAGTATAACAACAGAAGAAAGAACAACAGCATTTGTTGTTGCCCTGCTTACTCCTCTTGCTCCATAACCAGCATAATAACCCATAAATGTGCATATCCATGTAACAAGTAAACCAAAACTCAGTGATTTGTATAAGCCAATTCTTATATCTTCCATATCCACATACAACTCCATCTGAGAAAAATAGGTGCCTTCACTGAGTCCAAGAGCATGAACAGAAACCACATAGCCACCATAAATTCCAACAACATCAAAAATTGCTGTTAAAAGAGGAAAGGTAACTATCCCTGCAAGAATATTTGGAACAACCACATATTTCATGGGATTTACAGCCATAACAGTCAGAGCATCAATCTGTTCAGTGATTCTCATAATTCCAATTTCAGCTGTTACTGCAGAACCAGCTCTTCCTGTAACCATCAATGCACATAAAACAGGACCAAGCTCTCTTATAAGAGAAAGAGCAACAACAGGACCGAGTAAAGCATCTGCACCAAATTTATTTAATGCGTAAAATCCTTGAAGAGCCAAAACCATTCCACTGAAAGCACCTGTAAAAATCACAACAATCATTGATTTATTTCCAAAAAACCTTACCTGTCTGAGAAAATTTTTAAATTTAAATGGAGGGGTAAAAATGTAATAAATTGAATCAACAAGAAAAATAAACATTCTTCCAAGAAATATAAAAAGCTCTATTGCGTATTTACCGAGAAATTTTATAAATTTTGTCATTGAATTTTTAAAATATATATTTTGGTCTTTTTTTGTCAATATTTGCTTAAAATTCTAATTTAATGTTAAAGTAAAAAAATTTTTAAAAAAGGAGATGTCCAATGAAATATTTAAAATTCTTTATTTTTTTAACAATCTCTTTAATGGTTTTTTCCTGCAGTAAAAGCGATGAAGTGGTTGTAAAAGCTGGCTCATCAAAGCTAACAAAAAAAGAGCTTCAGGAAGACCTTAAAAGCCTTCCTCCCCAAACAAAAGCCTTTCTTGCCACTCAAGAAGGTATAAATCGTCTCAAGGATGAATTAATTAAAAGAGAAGTTTTATATGAAGAAGCAAAGAAAAAAGACCTGGCAAAATCAGAGGACTTTAAAAGACGAGTTGAAGAATTTAAAAAAATTACACTTATTAATATGTTGCTTGAACAGGAATTGAAAAATTTACCTCAGGTGACTGAAAAGGATGCAAAAGATTATTATGAAAAAAACAAGGACCAGTTTATTAAACCAGTAGAGGTGAGATTAAGCCAAATAGTTGTAAAAAATGAACAAGAGGCTAAAAAAGTCTATGAAAAAATAGACAAAGGTGAAGATTTTGCCAAAATAGCCAATGAGCTGTCAAGGGATGAAAAAACAAAATCCATTGGAGGAGATATAGGATTTTTTAAAAAAGGTCAACTAAATCCACAAATTGAAAATGTTGCCTTCAGCTTAAAAAAAGGACAGGTAAGTATGCCACTGAATTTAAAGGGACAACTTTACATATTCAAAGTTACTGATGTAAAAGGGGTTCCAATTGATTTTGAACAGATTAAACCACAATTAATGGAGCAGCTTAAGGCAAAAAAACAGCAAGAGTGGTTTCAGAGTTACATTGAAGAACTAAAGAAAAAATATAAAGTAGAAGTAAATGAAAAGGCTTTACAGGAAATACTAAATCAAGCTTTGATTGGAGGCAAACCTGAACAACAGGCTAAATAATTATTTACCAATGCAGAATTCACTAAAAATTAAATTTAATATATCTTCAGTAGTAACAACACCTACAATCTGACCAAGAAAACTTAGAGCCTCTCTGAGAAACATGGCAGTTATCTCAAGAGGCTCTTTTTCTTTAAAACTTTGAAGGGCATTATTCAATGCCTGCAGTGCATTCTCAAGTGCTATTTTATGCCTCATTTTTGTTATAACTACACCTTCCTGTTCATATTTACCTGAAATCGTCGTATTGAAAATAAGCTCCTTTAACTCTTCTATACCTTCTCCTTTTAAGGCTGAAATCTCAACTCGTGGCTTATCTTTTAAAACCTCCGGCAAACAAAATTCCTTACTTTTTATGTCTTTTTTATTTATTACAACAATAATTTTTTTATGAATTACCCTGTTTATTATTTCTTCATCAAGACTATCAATGGGTCTGCTGCTGTCAAGAACAAGAAGAACAAGCTGAGCAAGCTCAACAGCTCTGAGAGTTCTCTTTATTCCTTCTGCTTCTACAAGGTCATGGGCTTCACGAATACCAGCAGTATCAACTATTTTAAGAGGCATGCCCTTAATATTTACATACTCTTCAATAATATCTCTCGTAGTACCTGGAATTTCTGTAACAATAGCTCTGTCTTTCATTAAAAGAGCATTCAGCAGAGATGACTTACCCACATTTGGTTTCCCAACAATTGCAGCTCTAAGGCCTTCCATGTAAATTTTTCCTTCTTCATATCCTTCAATGAGTTTGTTAATTTCCTCTTTTATACGATTTATTTCAGTTTGAATCTCCTCCTGTGTTAATCCATCTATATCTTCTTCAGGAAAATCTATATAAGCTTCCACATGAGCACAGACTCTCATCAAAGAATCTCTCAATTCATTGATTTTTTTTGAAAGCCTTCCACTTAAATGCTCTAAAGCAATTTTTTGAGCCTGTTCAGTTTTAGCTCTGATAAGGTCTATTACTGATTCAGCCTGACTCAGGTCAATTCTTCCTCTTAAAAATGCCCTTTTTGTAAACTCACCTGGTTCAGCAAGACGAGCACCCTGCGAAATAACCAAATCAAGAATTCTTTTTAAAGTTACATATCCACCATGACAGTTTATTTCAACTACATCTTCTCGTGTATAAGTATTTGGAGCTCGCATAACAGTTACCAGTACTTCATCAATCTTTTGCCCTGTTTCAGGATCAATTATAAAACCATAGTGAATAGTATGAGTTTTTACCACCAAGAGATTCACTCCCTTTGAGCTCTGAAATATTCTGTTTGCAATAGAAATTGCCTCTTTCCCGCTTATACGGATTATTCCAATACCACCTTCTCCTAAGGGCGTGCTTATGGCAGCAATTGTGTCAAACTCTGAAGAAATCACTTAGCTTTTTTTATCTTCTGGTTAATATAAAATTGTTGGGCTATTCCAAATATGTTGTTTACAAGCCAGTAAAGAACAAGCCCTGAAGGGAAACTCAAGAATACAAATGTAAAAACTACTGGCATAATCAGCATTATTTTTTGCTGAGTTGGATCTGCAGTAGAAGGTGTCATCTTTTGTTGAATCAGCATTGTAGCACCCATTAAAATGGGCAGAATATAATAGGGATCCTTTGCTGAAAGATCATGAATCCATAACATAAATGGAGCCTGCCTGAGCTCAATTGCTATTGTAAGGATCTTATAGAGAGCAAAAAATACAGGAATCTGAAGAAGTATTGGAAGACATCCACTCATTGGATTGATTTTGTATTTTCTATAAAGTTCCATCATCTCCTTTTGAAGTCTCTGAGGATCATTCTTGTATTGTTCTTTCAATTGCAGTAACTTGGGTTGAAGCTCACTAAGCTTTTGCATTGACTTCTGCCCGCGGTTAACTATGGGAATAAAGGGAATTCTTACAAGTATTGTGAGAATTATTATGGCTATTCCGTAATTTCCAACAAAACTATAAAGAAGCTTTAAAAACCAGAAAAGAGGACGGGCTATAATTGAGAAAAATCCAAAGTCAACAATGTGCTCAAGCCCGACATTGAATTTTTTGAGATAATCATAGTCTTTCGGTGCAGTGAATACTTTATACTGATTTATTCCATCCTGAAACTCTGCTGCTATGAGAGTATTTCCATTATAAGGTAAAACAACGAATTGTTGAGCTTTACTGACAGGTACAATGGCTGAAAAAAAGTATTTATCCTCTTGAGCAATCCATTTTACACCTTCTTTGTATGTAACAGGTTCTTTTATTTTTGAGGGATTGAGCTCAATTCTCTGAGCTTCTTTTAAAATTACAGGACCCCAGTGAGGTGCATTTGTTTTATCAAAAATTCCAAAATCCTCTCCCAGTGTTACATAATAAGAACCTATACCACTTACTTCTTCTTTTACATCCATTGAATAATCAGCTTTATTAAAAATAAAACTTCTTTTAATTGAAATGCTACCATCGCTCCAGTTAAATACAACCACTGCTTCCGTGGAATTCTTAAATGTTGCCTTTGAATCGTCTACATTGAAAATAATCTTTGCATAATCAACTTTACCGTCCTTAATTATTGAAATTGCTGGAATTTGACCAGAAGAAAGTTTAATAGGATTACCATTTGAATCTTTATATTTTTTCAATTCCACTGATTTAATAGTTGCACCTTCATTTGAAAGAACCACTTTGAAGACTTCATTTTCTACAACCACTTCCTTATACTTTACATCTTTGACTATTGGTTTTGTTTCTTCTTTTTTGTCAGAAGGAAAATGAAGGATTTGTGAAGTAACAGGTTTTTCCTCTTTTTTAACTTCTTCCTTTTGCTGAACTGGCTGATTTTGTGGCTTATAATACTTTGTGTATAAATACTGGCTACCAAAAAGTATAACCATACTTAAAATTACTGCTAAAAATGCTCTTAATCCTGTTTTTTCCATGTCCTCACCTTAATGGATCATATCCTCCTCTATGAAATGGATGACATTTAAGTATTCTTTTAATTGCGAGTAAAATCCCCTTTACTCCATATTTTTTTATAGCCTGTTCAGCATATTCTGAACAAGTTGGATAAAATCTACATGCAGGAGGCATAAGTGGTGATATAAACCTCCTGTAAAATCTTATTAAAAATAAAGAAACTCTGGATATTAAGGAGTTAATCTCCATCTACCTTTCGCTCTTCTTCTTTTTATTACTCTTCTTCCACCCGGAGTGCTCATCCTTTTAAGAAAACCGTGAGTTCTTTTCTTTTTAAGCTTATGGGGATGATAGGTTGTATAGGCTCCCAATTTTTAACCTCCCTTTTAAAATTTGTAAGGAATAAGAGTTCTTATAGCCTTATATTGAGTTTCGTCAACCTGAGCTGGATGCCTTAAATGTCTTGTCCTCTTTGAAGGTTTGCCTGTAAGTAAGTGGCTCTTGTTAGCTCTCCTGCGCATAATCTTGCCGGTTGCTGTAACTTTAAATCTTTTTGCCGCTCCTCTGTGTGTTTTGAGTTTTGGCATAAATAATCTCCTCCTAACTGAGTTTAGATGGATATTTTAATAAAATTTTAATGAAATTATCAATCTTTTCCAGGAGCTATAATCATGCTCATGTTATTACCTTCAAGGCGGGGTTCCTGCTCAATTCTATGAGCAAAACCTATAAGAAGAGCCTTTATTTTATCAAAAACTTTAATCCCCAGTTCAGGATGAACAATTTCTCTTCCTCTGAAAAAAAGTGTTACTCTTGCTTTATCTCCGTCTTCAAGAAATCTTTTAATATGTTTTACTTTTAGTTGAAGGTCATGGTCTGAAATCTGTGGCCTTATCTTTATTTCTTTTACTGTAGGAGTCTTCTTTGATGAGCTCTTTTTGTCAAGTTGATACTTATATTTTCCATAGTCCATTATTCTACAAACTGGTGGATTTGCATTTGGTGCTACTTCTACAAGATCGTAACCTCTTTCCCTTGCTATCTGAATAGCCTCTCTGGTGCTTATCACTCCAATCTGTTTACCATTTTCATCAACCAATCTTACTTCCTTTGCCTTAATAGCTTCATTTACTCTAATTTCCTTTGTTGCTATCTTCTCACCTCCTCAATTTATTTTCTCTGCTGTATTCTTTCAAAAAGCTGCTGTGAAAACTCATCAATTGTTATAAGTTCAAGATTCTTTCCTTCTGTCAATCTTACTGTAATTTTACCACTTTCTATTTCCTTATCACCAACTATTACCATATAGGGCACTTTATTCAAAATTGCCTGCCTTATTTTATAACCTATTTTTTCATTTTCAGTATTGAGTTTTACTCTAAAACCTTTTTCCATAAGCTTTTCATAAACCTGTGTTGCGTAGTCCACATGTTTTTCAGAAATAGACATAACCTCAACCTGTACAGGAGCAAGCCATAATGGAAAGGCACCAGCATAATGCTCAATCAACACTCCCATAAATCTCTCAAGAGAACCCATTAAAGCTCTATGAATCATAATAGGTCTATGTTCTTTACCATCTTTTCCTCTATATGTGATATCAAATCTTTCTGGTATATTAAAATCAACTTGAATTGTGCTACACTGCCATGCTCTGTTTAATACATCTTTTATTTTGATATCAATCTTTGGTCCATAAAAAACTCCTTCTCCAGGATCAATCTGATAGGGGAGACTTCTTTTTTTAAGTGCCAGTTCCAGAGCTTCTGTTGCTTTTTCCCAGTTTTCAAGGCTTCCAACATATTTTTCCGGTCTTGTAGAAATGTATATTTCATAATTGTCAAATCCAAAGGTCGATAAAATAAATATTGTAAAATCAAGAACTTTTTGAATCTCTTCCTCAAGCTGTTCTTCTGTGCAGAATATATGAGCATCATCCTGAGTAAATCCCCTCACCCGGAGCAGTCCGTGTAAGACTCCAGATCTTTCGTATCTGTAAACTGTTCCAAGTTCTGCAAATCTTAATGGAAGATCTCTATAACTGCGAAGTTCAGATTTATATACCTGAATATGGAAAGGACAGTTCATTGGTTTAAGCTGGTAGGCAATTTCATCAATATGCATGGGAGAAAACATATTTTCTCTGTAAAAATCAAGATGCCCGCTTTTACTCCATAGCTCAAGTTTTGCAATATGAGGCGTATAAAGAAGTTGATATCCTGCTTTTAAATGTTCATCTTTCCAGAAATCCTCTATGATTTTTCTGACAATTGCTCCATTGGGAAGCCATATTATAAGTCCAGGACCTACTTCTTCGCTTATTTCAAAAAGTTTGAGTTGCCTACCAAGTCTTCTGTGGTCTCTCTTTTTAACTTCTTCAAGAAATTTAAGATACTCATCAAGTTCCTGTTTTGTTTGAAAAGCTGTTCCATATATTCGCTGTAACATCTTATTTTTTTCATCGCCACGCCAGTAAGCTCCAGCAACACTAAGAAGTTTAAAAGCCTTGACCATTCCAGTATGAGGTATATGAGGTCCTCTGCATAGATCAATAAATCCGCCTTCTTCATATACTGATACCCGGTCATCTTCTATTTCATTAAGAATCTCAACTTTATAGGATTCACCAAGGCTTTCAAAAATTTTAATTGCTTCCTGTTTTGAGATTTCCTTTCTGATAAAGGGGTTTTTTGCTTTTATAATCTCCTGCATTCTTTTTTCTATTTTGTTAAGGTCTTCTTCTGTAAAAGGTTCATCTTTGTCAAAATCATAGTAAAATCCATCTTCAATGGCAGGTCCTATTGTAACTTTTACCTCAGGAAATAAATCTTTTACAGCATGAGCCATTATGTGGGCAGTGCTGTGCCTGAGGATTTCAAGCCCTTCCTTGCTTTCAGATGTGATTAATTCAATTTCTTCCTCTCTATTGAGAGAAAATAATGAAGATAAATCTTTAAGCTGTCCATTAATTTTGATTGCTATTGCCTGCTTTTCCTTAAAAAGTTTCTCTAATTGCTCAGGCTCTAACTCAAAAATACTGTCGTTAACTTTTACTTTTATGCTCAACCTCCTAAAATTTTTTTCAAGTTTTATATTAATCTAAAACTCAAGTAATAATCAATACCTAATGTTACTGATAGAAAATAATCTATTGGAATGACTGTAGCGTTTTTGGGTTATAAATCTCGAGTAGCAGAGCGTTCAACAGAAGAGATTATCCTTTGCTACTACTGTTGGAAATATAGAGAAAGAAAACTCAGTGTCATGAAAAGATTTCACTTGACAAAGTCGGGTCAGATATAAAAGAATTAGACAAAAACAAAACTAAGTAAGGAGGGAAAAGATGTTTAAAGGTTCAATGGTTGCAATAGTAACACCTTTTAAGAAAGGCAAAGTGGATGAAAAGGCTCTTGAAGAGCTTATAGAATGGCATATAAAGGAAGGAACTCATGCTATTGTTCCATGTGGCACAACTGGTGAGGCATCAACTCTTGATTATGAAGAGCATTACAGAGTTATTGAAATTACTGTAAAAGTCGTAAACAAACGAATTCCTGTTATTGCAGGAACAGGCTCAAACTCAACAGAAGAGGCAATAGTGATTGCCCGCAAAGCAGAAAAACTCGGCGCAGACGCTTGTCTTTCAGTAACTCCATATTATAATAAACCTACTCAGGAAGGACTGTATAGACATTTTAAAGAAATCGCAGACAAAACAGGACTGCCGATGATTCTCTACAATGTTCCTGGAAGAACTTCAGTGAATATGTTACCGCAGACAGTGGCTCGCCTTGCTGAGCATCCGAGAATTGTTGGAATTAAAGAGGCTACAGGAGATATGAAGCAAGTAAGCGAACTTATAAGACTCTGTGGAGCTGAGTTTGCTGTTATTTCAGGAGATGATTTTACAAATCTGCCTCTCCTGTCGCTTGGTGGAAAAGGCTTTATATCAGTAACTGCAAACATCTGCCCAAGAGACATGGCAGAGCTATTTAATGCATGGGAAAGAGGAGACATTAATCTTGCGAGACAATTACATTACAAACTGGAGCCTCTTAACAAAGCAATGTTCATCGAAACAAATCCCATTCCAGTTAAAACAGCCCTTGCAATGATGGGTAAAATAAAAGAGGAATTCAGGCTTCCTCTATGTGAGATGTCGGAAGCGAACAAACAAAAACTTGCGGAGGTTTTGCGTAGCGCTGGTCTTATTAAATGATTGAAGAGCTTATAATTAAAAACTTTGCAATTATTGACAGTCTTTCAATTCCGCTGGCAGAGGGATTTAATGTCCTTACAGGTGAGACAGGAGCTGGAAAATCTATAATTGTTGATGCTATAGGAGTTTTGCTTAAGGAAAAAGTATCAGCCTCTGATTTTGTGAAACACGGTAAAAATGAGGCTGTCATAGAAGTGGCACTCAGTGATGTAAAGATTGCAGAGTCAGAGGATAATCTTGTAATTCTTAGAAGAGTTCTTCCAGTTCATGGAAAGACAAAGTCATACATAAATGATTCAATTTACACATCTCAGGGATTTGTAAAAATTGCTTCTCAGCTTATAAACATTCATGGACAGCATGAACATACCTATCTTTTAAAAAAGGAAAATCACATTGATTTTTTTGACACAATTGCAGGATTAAATGAAGAAGTAAATGCCTTTGCTGAAATTTATGAAAAAGTTCTTACAATAAGAGAAAAAATTGAGCTACTTAAGAAGGAACTCATAACAAAAAGGCAGAAAAAGGAGCTTATGGAGTTTCAACTGAAAGAGATTGAATCTGCTCAACTTAAAGAAGGAGAGGAAGAAGAACTAAATGAACAGAGAAAGATACTTAAAAATGTTTTAAAGCTTAAAGAGCTTGCTGAAAACGCCTTCAGTCTTCTTTATGATGAAAAAAACTCGGTTCATGAAAATCTTTCTCAAACGCTAACAACTCTTAAAGAGCTTGCTCGTTTTGACTCAAAAGCAGAGGAGATAAAAAATCTCGTAGAATCAGCTCTTGCCCAGATTGATGAAGCTATTTACTCCTTAAGAAAACTTAAAGAAAGCTATGAGCCAGACCCATTTACTCTTGAAAAGATAGAGGAAAGACTTACACTACTGAACAAACTTAAGTCAAAATATGGAGGCTCAATAAGAGAAATCCTTGAATACGCAAAAAACACTGAGAAAGAACTCAGTATTGTCAGTATTTCAGAGGAAGAAATTAAAAAACTGCAAGAAGAACTTAACACTGCTCAAGCAGAGATGCATAAACGAGCAGAGGAACTTTCACAAAAGAGAAAAAATCTGGCAAAAAGAATTGAAGCCCAGGTCAATGAAGAGCTTAAAGAGGTTGGATTCAGTAATCCTCAATTTGAAATAAGAATCAGCGAAAAAGAGATTTCATCAAAAGGCAAGGATGATGTGGAGTTTTATTTTTCGGCAAATCCAGGAGAACCTCCAAAACCTTTAAGCAAGGTCGCATCAGGAGGAGAACTGTCTCGTTTAATGCTCGCTCTTAAATGTGTTGAGCTTAAGGAAGCAAAAAAGGATATAAAATCAATGACTTTGATATTTGATGAAATTGATGCTGGAATTGGAGGAAGTGTGGCAGAAAATGTTGGGAAGAGACTTAGTGAGCTTGCAAGGTATTATCAGGTGCTTTGCGTAACTCATCTTCCGCAGATTGCAGCAAAGGCTCAGCATCATCTAAAGGTAGAGAAAGTTATATCGGATGAAAAAACAGTTGTAAAGGTTGAATTGCTAAATAAGGCAAAGAGAAAAGAGGAAATTGCCCGAATGCTGAGTGGACGAATCACAGAAAGTTCCCTTTTTCACGCTGAAGAACTGCTTCAGGATTGAAATAAGTTAGTTGTTGCACTGTAGTCAAGATAAATCATTAAATTTATGTTATTATTTATATTATGAAAATTCAATTTTTCGGAGCAACAAAGACTGTTACTGGTTCCTGCTTTCTTCTTAAAGCTGAAAACCATAGCATCCTCATTGATTGCGGACTGTTTCAAGAAGATGAAAAAGAGTATTTAAACTACGAACCCTTCACCTTCAATCCAAAGAAAATAGACCTGATGATTCTTACTCATGCCCATCTGGACCATTCTGCCCTTATCCCAAAACTTGTAAGAGAGGGCTTGAGATGCAAAATTATAACAACTCCTGCTACAAAGGACCTTCTTGAAATAATGCTCTTTGATGCATTAAAGGTACAAAAAAATGAAAACTACAAAAAGCCCCTTTACGATGAAGAAAACATATACAAGGCATTAAAACAAATAGAAACACTGCCTTATCAAAGAACTTTAAAATTCAACGAAATACAGATAACCCTCTTTGATGCAGGACATATTCTTGGAGCAGCTACTGTTCAGTTAAATATTAATGGTAAAAAAGTTGTATTTTCAGGAGACATTGGAAGAAGTAGTTATCCTATTTTACGAGATCCCGAAACTCCTGAGGAAGCAGATTGGCTTGTTTTAGAATCCACCTATGGAAACAGAGTTCATAAAAGTCTTGATGAAAGCATTAACGAGCTTGTTCAGGCAATAAAGGATACTTTTCAAAAAGGTGGAAATGTAATAATTCCAGCCTTTGCTGTAGGAAGAACTCAGGATTTGCTTTACATTCTTAACAAAACCGTAAGACAGGGACTTCTTCAGCCTGTAAATGTCTATCTTGACAGCCCTCTTGCTGAAGAAGCAACTAAAATATATCTCTCCCATCCAGAGCTTTTTGATGATGAAGCTTTAAGAGAAATGAAAAACTCCAATCGTTTATCTATAAAACTTCACTTTGTAAAAACTGTGGAAGAATCAAAAAAGCTAAACTCAATCAAATCAAATGCTGTTATTATTGCTGGAAGTGGAATGTGTCAGGGTGGAAGAATTGTATATCATCTTTATCATAACATTGATAGAGAGGAATGTAGTATCATTTTTGCAGGATTTCAGGCTAAAGGAACTCTTGGGAGAAAAATTGTTGATGGAGAAAAAGAAGTTTCAATTCTCGGTAAAATGCTACCTGTAAGAGCAAAGGTTTACACAATTGGTGGTTTCTCAGCCCATGCTGACAGGGATGAACTTCTCAAGTGGCTTCAGTCAATAAAAACAAAACCGGAAATCTTTCTCGTCCACGGTGAAGCAGAAGTTATTGAAGCTTTCAAAAACTCCATAGAAGAAAAATTCGGATTTCCATGCAGGATTCCAGAAAGACTCTCCGTTTATGAAATTTAACAGATACTTCATCAATGAAAATTTCTTTATAAAACTTATTGAATTTCCAGCACTTTATAACATAAAAACAGACGAGCTTTACAGCATTGATGAAAAGGCATTAAAAATACTTAAAAGTATTGAAACCGGCAACCTCTTAAATATCAACGGAAAAGATGAAAAAGAATTCATAACATACTGCATAAACGAAGGAATCCTTACTGAAAAGCCTCAAAAAAGAATTAAAACTGTAATTAAACAATCACCAATTCCCTCACTTAGATATCTTGAGTTACAGATTACAAATCAATGTAATCTCAGATGCAAACACTGTTTCGTTGAGAGAGATAAACCGCAAAGTCTGTCTTTTGAAAAAATTAAAAAAATTCTCAAAGAATTTGAACAGATGCAGGGATTGAGAGTTCTAATTACAGGTGGAGAGCCTCTGCTACATCCTGAATTTGAAAAAATCAATGATTTTATAACAAACCTTGCCATAAGAAAAATTCTTTTTACCAATGGAGTTTTGCTTACTGATGATGTATTGAAAAATCTGAATGTTGAAGAAATCCAAATAAGCCTTGACGGAATGAAAAAGGGACATGAAATTTTAAGAGGAAAAGGAACATTTGATAAAACTCTGCAGGCAATAAAAAGGGCAATTGAATACGGATTTCAGGTATCCGTGGCAACAGTAATTCATAAAGGCAATCTTACAGATTTTAAGGAGCTGGAAAACCTTATTAAAACCTTAGAAATAAGGGAATGGACAGTGGATGCCCTCACAATAACAGGGAATTTAAGGCTTCATCAGGAACTGTGGGTACCTCCAGAAGAGGCATATAAAATCATGCAAAGATACGGATTCTCTATGGAAGACCATCCAAGAGCAGAAGAATACGGGTGTGGTAGTCATTTGCTTACTGTGCTTTCAAGCGGTCTTGTAGCCTTTTGCTCTTTCTATGAAGAGGAACCAATAGGTAGCATTGATGAAGGATTGGAGAATCTATGGAAAAAGAAAAAACAGATTATATTAAGTGAGCTTGAATGTGCAAAAATCAAATGTCCCTTTCTTCAGGAATGCAGAGGTGGTTGCAGATTCAGAGCAATGGCTTTAACTGGCAGAAAAAATGCGCCAGATTTTTTTAAATGTTACCAGTTTGGCAGGCTAAATCCTTAGCCCTTTCATATTCCTTCCATAAAGCCTCTTTAGTTAATCCTTCATGTTCAATGAAATCCCATGGTAGATAATCTCTAAAAGATTTAATTTCATAGAGGCTGTCCTTGACTTCATCAAAGATTTTCCCGAAGTTTTCTCCCTCTGAAATCCTCTCAATCACTGAAATTGCCTTTCTTGATGCTCTTGCAAAGTATCCCTCCATGTAAGAGTATTTTGGAACTTCATGAACAAGCTTGAATCCCTTAATCTGCAATGTATCTCTTTTCAATTTTTTCAATTTCTCTTTAACTTTCTCATACTCCTCCATCCTGTGCCATTGAAAGGGAGTAAAAGGCTTTGGAACAAATATGCTTACACTTGCTACTGTCCTGCGAGGGAAAACATCTCTGATTTTTTTAATGAGTTTAACTATTTCATCAATCTCTTCATCTTTTTCAAAAGGAAGGCCTATCATAAAATAAAGCTTCAGAGTTTCTACACTGGTTTGTTTAAGTTTGTCTGCTATGGTGAGAAGATCTTCTTCACTGATTTCTTTTTTTATTATTTTTCTTAATCTCTGAGAACCTGCTTCTGGAGCAAGAGTAACGGTTTTCTGTGATACAAGATTTTTTAGGATTTCAATGGTTGTTTTATCTGCCCTCAGGGAAGTAAAAGATAATTCAACGCCTTGAATTTTGAGTAATTCTTTTAGCTCACTGTAAGCTGTCAGAGAAGGAGCTATTATTCCTGCTTTAATGGGTTTTAGATTTTCAATTATTTCTCTTAATTTTTCAAAAGAAGCTTTCCTTACAGGCTTATAAACATATCCCACAAGACAGAATCTGCAACTGAAAGGGCATCCACGCATACTTTCTAAAAGAAACATGTTGGAAAATACAGCCTCTTCAGTAATTATCTGGGAAAAATTGAATTTTTCTGCAAAATCTTTACAGTAAACCTTCTTAATTTTTTCTGGAGCATTTTTCCACAAAATTCTCCTTCCTTTTAATTTTCCCTGAAAATATACTTCTTCGTATGCTTCAGGAACATAAAAACCATCAAGGTTCATAAGCTCTTTTTTTAAATTCTCCTTAAAATCTTCCAGATAGCAACCTTCCTTAATAGTTCTGTAAACTTCTATGAATTTATCAATAACTTCTTCAGCCTCACCGATAAATAAAGCATCAAAAATTTCTGCAACAGGTTCAGGATTGCTGAAAGCTCCAACTCCACCTGCAACAACAAGGGGATGATTAAAGTCTCTCTCTGAAGTATAATGAGGAATTCTGCCAAGTTTTAATACTTTTAGAATATTTGGATAGTCATTTTCAAAACAAAGACTGAAAGCCACTATATCAAACTCATAAAGCGGTGTTTTTGATTCAAATGACACAAGGGGATGATTTATAAAATCCTGCTCTTTCTCGGGAAGAAAAGCTCTTTCACAGACAACATCCTTTCTTTGATTAAAAAGCCTGTAAACAGCTTGAAACCCCAAGTTTGATATGCCAACCTGGTATAGATTTGGATATATGAGACATATCTTTATTCTGCCACCATGCTCCTTAAAAATCGTACCCTTTTCTTTTTTCAGAAGAGCATCAATTCTGTTAAATATTTTTCTCATTCAGAATTTTATATTTCTTTCTCAAATAAGCTGGTATATCAATCTCATCTTCAATATCTGTAGGAATCTCTTTTGAGGGTTCCTTTAAAATTATAGAGTCTTCAGAGGACTGTATTTTTAATTTTTCTTCTGGGGAATTTGATTCCGTCTCACAAGAGATATCAACTTCCTTATTTTCAGAGGAAGTAGATAAATGTTTTTCTGAATTTGGTGGATTTTCCACTTTTTCATTTATTGAATGAAGATTTAACGAAGAAAGAGATTGAATATCTTTTGAGATGATTCTCTTTGTTTGTTTTAAAGAAATACTACTACCTTTTGGCATCCACTTCTCAGTGGAGCTTAAATTTATCTCCTCAGTTTTGTCTTCAAATCCTGTTGCAATAACTGTAACATATATCTCGTTTTCTATTTCAGACTTTATTACAGTTCCAAATATTATGTTTGCCTCTTCATGGGCAACATCGTAAATTGCTCCTGCAATTTCCTGTACTTCATCAAGAGTAAGATCAAATCCTCCTGTAATGTTTATCAATATTCTTTTTGCTCCCTCTATTGATGTTTCTTCAAGCAGTGGATTATTAATTGCACGGCGAGCGGCCTCAGCTGCACCTTCCTGTTTTGTGCATGTTCCAAGCCCAATTACTGCCTTACCAGAGTTTTCAATAATAGTCCTTACATCTGCAAAGTCTCTATTTATAAAGCCAGGACTTAAAATGAGGTCTGAAATTCCCTGAACAGCCTGTCTTAAAATGTCATTGGCAATTGCAAAAGATTTTACAAGAGGAGTTCCTTTTTCAACAACCATGTGAATTCTGTCATTGGGAATAATAATGATTGTATCCACATATTTTTTCAACTCTTTTATTCCCACAACAGCATTTTGAAGCCTTTTTTTGCCTTCAAAATAAAATGGCTTTGTGACAACTGCTACTGTCAGTATTCCCAGTTCTTTTGCTAAAGAAGCGATCACAGGCGCTGCGCCTGTTCCTGTTCCTCCCCCCATCCCTGCTGTTATAAAAATTAAATCTGAGCCTTCAATACAGGAAAGAAGAGTGTCTTTGTCTTCCAGCGCTGACTTCTTACCAAGTTCAGGGTCAGAGCCTGCTCCAAGACCTTTTGTAAGCTCCTTTCCAATCTGAACCTTTACAGGAGCCAGGGATATTTCAAGGTGCTGTATGTCAGTATTGACTGCTATAAACTCAACTCCATAAACCCCTGAAGAAATCATTGTATTTACAGCATTTGTCCCGGCTCCTCCAACTCCTATAACTTTTATCTTTGCTACAGGTCTTTCCACTTCTTCAATTTCAAACATCTTGTCCCTCCTTCTTTGGTTTTATACAAATTTTTTCAATCCCTTTTCAAACCATGTTAGAATTTTATTAAAAACTCCTTCAAAGCCTGAATTTGATTCATTATAGTGTCCTGTTTTTAATACATAAATAAAAGTGCCTACGGTTGAAGAAAACTCAGGATTGTAAATTCCTTCTATTTCTTCCTCATTAAAAGGAGTCTCATCTAACCCAAGTTCATAAGCCATTTCCATAAGTCCTGCATCAGGTTTTCCTATTCTTGCAGGAATTGATAGAAATCCTTCAGCCAGAGAAACAAAACCCTGCAAAAGAGAAGTTCCACCAGTAAATACTGCTGAAGATATTGAATCAAGAGGAATTGAGTCAAGCTCCTTTTTAATGATTTCAAGAATTTCCTCACATCTTGCATAAACTATTTCTTTTATTACAGTCATGGGAATTTTTATAGAATGCTTATCAATCCCGACAATTTCTATTTCATCCTTATCTTTTTCAAACTTCAAATCTCCGAAGCTAATATCAGGCATTGCCACTGCAAACTGGGTTTTTATTCTTTCTGCTTCTCTGAATGGTATCTTTAACCCTATTGCCAGATCATTTGTAATGTGATTACCTCCAACGCCATATGTTGCCACATGCTTTAAATAACCATCTTGAAATACAGCAATGTCTGTACTTCCTCCACCAATATCAACAACCACAGTTCCCATTTCTCTGTCATGTTCTGTAAGAGTAGCTTCAGCGGATGCTATACTCTGCAGCACAATTTCTTCAACTTCAATTCCTGCTTTATTACAGCAAGTAACAATATTCTGAATGTGAGATGATGAAGCAGTTATAATATAAACCCTTGCTTCAAGCCTTAATGCCTTCATGCCAACAGGGTCTTTTATTCCATTTACTCCATCTACAATAAACTCAACAGGCAAAATATGAACCGCTTGTCTGTCAGAAGGAATTCTCATGGCAGTTGCTGCTTCAATTGCTAAATCAACATCTTGCTCTGTCACTTCTTTTTTTCTTACCTTGACTGCTGCATTACTGTAAATACCTTTGATATCATTTCCTGAGGCACAGACATAAGCTTTTTTCATCTTTAATCCTGTAGTGGTTTCTATCTCCTGTAAAGCTCTTTTAATAGAAGTGCTCATTGCTTCCATGTCAACTATTTTACCTTTCTTTAAACCAGCAGAAGGATAACTTCTCATAAAATTGATCTTTACTCTTGAATTCTCAATTTTTGCTGAAGCAAAAGCTATTTTTGTTGTTCCAATATCTATTACTGCAATCTCACTCATCTTTCAAATCCTGCTGAACTGGTTTTACTATTACTCTATCAGGAAATCTTAAATCAATGTATTGCACATTTAGTCCTCTTTTTTGAATTTCAGCATTAACAATGAGATACTTGGCAAACTTTATCTCAAAGTCTCCTTTACCTACAATAATTGGAAAATCATTTATGTAAAGAGTAAGAGTATCTGGATTATTGCCTGTTATGGTTATTTCATCTTCAGTTTTTATAAAGCCTTTATTGCTAATAAAATTCAGTAATTTCACAGCTTCCTCAAAAGTTTCCCTGTTTTTAAAGGGATCAATATTTTTTATAACTGGCAATAATAAAGGCTTATGGTTTGCTGATGCCTGAATCTCTTGAGTAAAATCCTCAAGAATCTGAGCTTCATAATCAATTAAATAGGCTTTTTCATTAAACATGGCAACAGCAACTGGACTGGATTCTTTTATATAAATCGTTATTGTACCATTTAAATCTTTTCTTATTATCGCATCCTTTATCCAAGGCGTTTTTTTTAGTCTTTCATATAAGCTCTTAGATGATGGATAAATTATAGAACTTCCCTCCTTTATGCCTATGATTGACCTGATTTCTTTTTCATTAAGATGTTTATTGCCAATAATGACAATATGCCTTACAGTAAGTCCTTCAGAATATAAAAATACTGCCATTAAAATGAAAAAAACTCCCACGAGAATTATCCATTTTTTATTCTTCATCTTTCAGTGCAAGCTCAAGAATTTCTTTAACAAGACTTTTAAAATCATAGCCTGAAAGAGACGCTATTTTGGGTAAAAGCGAAGTCTCTGTCATTCCAGGAATTGTATTTACCTCAAGAACATAGACATTATTCTTCTCATCAACGAGCATATCAACTCTTGTAGCACCTTTACAGCCCAATGCCTGATGAGCTTTAAGCCCAAGCTCTTTAAGTTTTTCATAAACAGAAGCATCTATCTCTGGAGGAAGTATATAATCAGTGAGCCCCTTTGTATATTTTGCTTCATAACTGTAAAACTCCTTTTTAGGTCGAACTTCAACTCCTCCAAGAGCTCTATTGCCAAGAACACCAATGTGAATTTCTTTACCTTCAATATATTTTTCTAAAATTGCCCTGTTGCCATATTTAAAGGCTTCTTTAAGAGCTTCATCAAGTTCTTTTTCGCTTCGAACAATATTTACTCCTACTGAAGAGCCTTCATGTGCTGGTTTTACAACAAGAGGAAAACTGAGAGACTGAAGGCTAAAAGCTGAAGAAAGATAATCACTTTTATAAACTGTTTTAAATGGAGGCACAGGGATGCTATGATATAGAAATATTTTCTTTGTTGCCTCTTTGTCCATTGCCAGAGCTGAAGCAAGAACTCCTGAACCAGTGTATGGAATTCCCATAACTTCAAGCATTCCTTGAACTCCGCCATTTTCTCCCCATCCTCCATGAAGAACCAGAAAGGCTACATCAATTTTTTCCTGTTTTATTTTCTCACAGAGGTCAGTGCCTGCATCTATAAAAACTGTATTAAATCCAAGTTCCCTTAAAGCATTAAAAACTGCCTGCCCACTTTTAAGAGAAACCTCCCTTTCAGATGATATTCCTCCTGCTATTACACCAACTCTCATAACTGTCCTCCTAAAATTTTTATTTCAGGTTCTAATTCAATAGAAAAAAGTTTGAATACTTTTTCTCTAACAATATCCATTAATCTAAGAAAATCACTTGCCTTACCTCTGCCGGTATTTATAAAGTAGTTAGCATGAACAGGACTTACAACTATATCTCCGATTCTCATTCCCTTTAATCCTGCTTTATCTATTAAGGCACCTGCTGAATGCCCCTCGGGATTTTTAAATACACAACCAGCAGATCTATCTCTTAAAGGTTGTGTTTCTATTTTTTTCTTAAGAAATTCCTTCATTTTTTTAAAAGGCTCACCACTTTTTAAGCTGAATCTGGCAGATTTAATAATCCAAGATTCAGGCAGCCCTGAACTCCTGTATTTAAAATTCATATTCTGCTTTTTTAAAACCTTTATCTCCAGCTGATCAGTAATAACTTCCACTTCCTCAAGACTGTCCTTTATTTCATATCCAAAAGAGCCTGCATTGCCTTTTACAGCACCTCCAACTGTTCCCGGGATACCAACAAGTCCTTCCATACCTGAAAGATTTCTTTTCAAAACAAAGGCAGCAAGCCTTTGAAGCTTTACTCCAGCTGAAGCCCTGATTTTAAATTCTTCAATATCTATTCTGTTCATTCTTTTTGTATTGATTATCACTCCTCTGAATCCACTATCACTTATGAGTAAGTTACTACCTCCTCCTATAACATAATAGGCTAATCCCTCGTTTTTTATTACTTCAATCAAATCCACAATACTGTCTTCCTCTGAAAATGCTATTAAATCCGCCTGCCCTCCAATTTTCAAAGTGGTATATTCAGATAGAGGCTCATATTTTTTATAAATCAATCCCTTTTCTTTACAGAAAATTTCAATATTTTTCATAGCCTTTCCAGCAAAGCTTCACCAATTTTATAAACATCTCCTGCTCCAATGGTAAAAACAACATCTCCTTCCTTTATTTCTTTTAAAATATCATCCTTAATCTTTTCTTTGTCTGGATTAAATCTAACATTTACACCAGCATTTTTCAGTTTTTCGTATAAAATTTCACCACTCACTCCTTCAATAGGAGGTTCACTGGCAGGATATATATCCATAAGGAATAAAACATCAGTCTTCCGCAATGTGCTTTTAAATACCTTAATAAACTCTTCCATTAAATCCCTTGTTCTTGTGTATCTGTGAGGTTGAAAGATCACGCAGAGTCTTTCTGGTTTCAACCATAAAGCAGTTTTTATTACAGCCTTTATTTCTGTTGGATGATGTCCATAGTCATCATAAAATTTTATACCCTTTTTTTCTCCTTTAAACTCAAATCTTCTGCCAATTCCTTTAAAACTCTCAAAAGATTCTTTCACTTTTTGCATAGGCACTGAAAGCTCCTTTGCCACAATTATTGTTGCCAGAGCATTCAAAACATTGTGTTTTCCTAAAACAGTAATAGTAAATCTTCCAAGAGATTTCTCTTTGAAAAAGGCATTAAAGGAAACCTTTGGTGGTGAATACTCAATATTTTTTGCATAAAAATCAAAGGCTTTATCAAATCCATATGTCACATATCTTCTTGTTAAATGAGGAATTAAATCCCTTATATGCCTGCACTCTCCACAGAGAATTGAAAGACCATAAAAGGGAACTTTATTTGCAAATTCAACAAAAGCCTTTTTAATTCTTCTGAGATTTTTAAAATAATCAAGATGTTCTCTATCAATGTTTGTTATCACAGAAATAGCTGGAGTAAGCTTTAAAAAACTCCCATCACTTTCATCAGCCTCAGCTATAAGAAACTCACCCTGACCAAGCTTTGCATTGCTTCCAATTGACTTGAGCTTTCCTCCTACAATCACTGTGGGATCAAATCCAGCATCAGTCAAAACAGTGGCAATTAAGGAAGTGGTTGTTGTTTTTCCGTGGGCACCAGCAACCAGAATTGAATATTTCAGTCTGCAGAGTTCAGCAAGCATTTCAGCTCTTGGAATAACAGGAATTCCAAACTCCTTTGCTTTGACAATTTCAGGATTATCAGGCTTTACTGCTGAAGAAAATACGACCACATCTGTTTCATCAATGTTGTCTTTGCTATGCCCGATGAATACTTTTATTCCAAAATTTCTTAATCTTTTAACAGTATCAGACTCTTTTATGTCAGAGCCTGTTACAATATAACCCATATTATGAAGAACCTCAGCAATACCACTCATCCCAATTCCACCAATACCAACAAAATGAATTTTTTTATAATGATACATTTCTCCTCCTTATCAGGGTTTCAGCAATCTCTATAATTTTTTCTCCTGCTTTTGGTTTCCCAAAGGCAAGACTTGCTCTCTGCATCTCTTTTATGACTTCTGGACTATTTAAAATCTCGTTAATCTTTTTTGCAAGGTTCTGTCCATTTAAATCTCTATCAAGAATAAGTTCACAGGCACCACGACTAAAAAGCCTTCGAGCATTCATCTCTTGATGATTATATGCAGCATAGGGATATGGAATCAGAATTGACGCTTTGCCAATAGCTGTAATCTCTGCTACAGTAGAGGCTCCTGCCCTTGAAATTACTAAATCTGCTACATTGTAAGCCTCTGCCATATCATATATAAAGGGTAAAACAGTGGCTTTGAATGAAAGATTTTTATATTCAGCAGAAACCCAGTTTAAATCGTTCTGTCCTGTTTGATGAATTATCTGAATCCTATCCTTTAAAGGAAGCAAATATGGAAGAGCTTCTGTCATAGCTTTATTTATTTTTCTTGCACCAAGACTTCCTCCAAAAATCAGTATAGTGAGTTTTCCTTCTTTTATATTAAAAAGTTGTTTTGCTTTTTCTAAATCGCCTTCTAAGATTTTTTTTCTAATTGGCGTTCCAGTAAGATAAACCTTTTGTTTTGGAAAATAATCAATGGTTTCAGGATAACTTACTGCAACTGCTGAAGCAACTCTTGCAAGTATCTTATTTGCAAGTCCTGGAACAGTATTTTGTTCAAGAATAATTGTAGGGATTTTTTTTAAAGCAGCTGTTAAAACAACAGGAAAAGAAGCATACCCTCCTACACCAAAAACAACATCCGGTGAAAAAGCCTCTAAAATATTTTTTGATTCAGATATGGATTTAAAAAGAGTTATAATACTCTTTAGTTTTTGTCCAGCGGACTTTCCAACAAATCCTTGAATAGATATAAATTTTAATTCATATTTTGTCTTAGGAATAACCTTTGATTCCAATCCTCTTTGAGTTCCTACAAAAACAATCTTTGCTTCAGGATATTTCTGATCAATACATTCTGCAAGAGCCAATCCAGGAAAAAGATGTCCTCCTGTTCCACCACCAGCTATGATAACTTTCATGAAAATCTTTTACCTCTCCAGTATTTATATGTTCTTAATTTTGTTTTTCTCTGAGGTAATACCTCTGTCAAGCCTTTATCCGAGTTGAATCTTGAAAGATTAAGCAAAACTCCAATAGCAATAAAATTAATAACCAGAGCAGAACCACCATAGCTTATAAAGGGCAGAGGAAGTCCCTTTGTTGGTGCCATACCTGTTACAACAGCAAAGTTTATCAATGCCTGAATAGAAATCATAATTGTAATCCCTGAAGCAAGAAAGTAATAAAAAGGCTCTGACTGTTTCATAGCAATGCTTAATCCTTTGAGACATATCAAAAAAAATAAAACAACCACCGTAGCTGCTCCTATAAATCCCATCTCTTCTCCAATATGAGCAAATATAAAATCAGTATGTATTTCAGGTAAAAAGGCAAGCTTTTGTTTTCCTTCTCCAAGTCCCTGGCCTGTAAGACCTCCGCTTCCAAGTGCAATCAATGATTGAACAAGCTGGAATCCACTTCCCTGAGGATCAGCCCAGGGGTCAAGAAAAGAGATTATTCTTTTCCACCTGTAAGGCTCCTTAGCAAGATAGAACACAATAGGAATAGCAAGCAAAACAGTGCCTCCTAAGAATCTTAAGCTTACTCCTCCTATAAAAAGCATAAGGAAAGTAATTATTCCCAGCGTCATTGCTGCACCAAAATCCGGCTGTTTTAGAAAAATCAACTGAAAAATAGCCATCAATCCTATGGGAATTATAAAATGCTTGATACTTTCTTTATTGTAGCCATCTCTACTCAAATACCATGCAAGAAAAAAGACCATTGCAAGCTTTACAAGCTCTGAAGGCTGAAATGAACTGGGCCACAATCTGAGCCATCTTCTGGCTCCTCCTGCAGTAACTCCCAGAGGAGTAAAAACTGCTATAAGCATTATAAAAGAAATAATAAGCAATGGGAAAACAATTTTTTTTAATTTTTCTGGTGATAAAAAGATAAACACAATCATAAAGAAAAAACTTATAATTAATGTAAAAAGTTGTCTTTGTAAATAAATCATTCCTCCCTTATTTGCATATTTTGCCTTAACAGAGGCTAAAACAGAAGTAGAACTGTAAACTGCAATAAGTCCGATTACAACAAGCAAAGCCACTACAATTATAAGTGTTTTATCAATAGAGCCTCTTTTCATAATGAGTTCACAATATCCTTAAATACTTCTCCCCGATGTTCAAAATTCCTGAACATGTCAAAGCTTGCGCATCCAGGAGAAAGAAGCACTACATCTCCTTCACTGGCAATTTCTTTTGCTTTCAATACAGCAGATTTCATATCGTTCTCAAAATAATAGGGTACTAAATCTCCAAGAGCATCTGCTATTTTTTGCTTTGCCTCACCAATAAGCACTAAAGCCTTTACTTTCTTTTTTACAATCTCCCTTAACTGAGAAAAATCTCCATCTTTGTCTCTTCCTCCGGCAATTAAAATCACATTGTCAGGGAAACTTTCAAGAGACTTCGCTACTGCATCAACATTGGTTCCCTTTGAATCATTTACATAGACTACCCCGTTTATTTCCCTTACAAATTCCATTCTATGCGGAAGCCCTGGAAATTCTTTAACAACTTCTTTTATGCTTTCTGCTCTGCATCCAGCACAAAAAGCAAGTAAAGCTGCTGCCATTATATTTTCAATGTTATGAACTCCCTTTATTTTAAATGTGCTTACAGGAAGCACTGTATTTTCCATCTCTGAAAAAATGCTCTGAGGAATCTCTTCTCTTGGATTGAACCGAACTTCATTGTCTTTTAAATAAGCTCCATAGACACGTTGAAATCTACTAAAGTAAAAAATCTGTGGAAGTTTACCTTTTTTAAGATAAACGTTTCTTAAATATTCAATAACAGCTACTGTATTTTTGTCATCCATATTTAAAACTAAATAATCATCTCCTGTCTGATTTTGAAAAATTTTTGCTTTTGCTTCAATATATTCTTTCATTTGACAGTATCTATCCATGTGATCTCGAGTAATATTTAAAATTGTTGCAAGCTCTGGTTTGAAGTTTTTTATTCCTTCAAGTTGAAAACTTGAAAGCTCCAAAACAAGATATTCAATATCCAGCTGTTTATTTAAAATTTTTAAAACAGCATCTGCCATGGGATACCCGATGTTTCCTGCAAGGCATACTCTTTTACCATCTTTTCTTAAAAATTCATAAACAAGTGTTGAAGTTGTAGATTTTCCATTAGAACCTGTAATGCCTACTGTCTTTACCTCTGGATTCACTAAATTCAGTATCTGCCAGCTAAGTTCTATCTCACCAATAACTGGAATTCCCTTATAGATTGCTGAAACAATTGAAGGAGTACTTAATGGAACTCCTGGACTTACAACAACCACTTCAGCATCCTCAAAAGCTTCTGGTGGATGTCCACCTCCTATTATTTTAAAGCGTTCAAAGCATTCAAATTCTTTAAGTTGTTCAATATCTTTTAAGATTTCTTCTTCGCTTTTTTTATCATTTATTGTTAATGTTGCACCAAGACTCAATAGAAGTTTTGCTACTGCCAGGCCACTTTTACCAGCTCCTATGATTGCTACTTTTTTGTTTTCCAGCTCAGATAGTTCGTTTATTATTTTTTGCATTTTTTACCCTCTTCTTGGAAGTCTTTTTCACTTTATTTTTATTTACCTTTACTTTTTTACTTAATTTTTGTTTGCTTTTGTAAGAAACTGGCATTACTGGTTTTTCTTCTGAAAGTTTGACCACAGGCTCTCCTTTACCTGCAAGAACATCTTCTGCTCTGGCAATTAATTGTTGGGTATCTTCCCACAGTTTTTCCCTGTTAGTATCTCCAAGAATTGCTGTATAAACAAGTCTATCCTTTACCTTATAAGCACTAACAAAACAATGCCTTGCTTTTCTTGTGTATCCTGTTTTACCTCCTATCATATTATCCTCTGACCATAGCAGATGATTGGTATTTTGAATAAAGTGTTCTCTGCCATTTTGAGCTTTTACCAGATAAACACGGGTATTTATAGCTTCCTTTATAAGTGGATAGGCAAGAGCATGAGACATTATTTTTGTTAAGTCATAAACAGTTGTGCACTGTCCTTTACCTGGCAGCCCACTGGCATTTATAAATTTCGTATCCTTTGCTCCAATATACTTTACTTTTTCATTCATAAGCTTTACAAAATTTTGCTCACTTCCTGCTGTAGCTTCTGCCAGAGCAACTGCTGCAGAGTTTACAGAACGCATCAAGGCAAGATAAACAAGATCTCGCACTGTATAAACTTCTCCTCGCATCAGTTTAGGTGAAACACCTGGGGTTTGAGCTGCTTTTTTTGATATTGTTACTTTCTGCTCGGGGTCAAGTTTTTCAAGAGCAACCATAACTGTGACAAGTTTTGTTGTGCTTGCTGGTGGAAGTTTCATGTGAGGATTCTTACCATAAAGAATTTTACCTGTCTGAGCATCCACTGCAACAGCACTTGGAGCATCAATATCCTGAGAAGAGTATGCAGCAGAAGCATAAAGCAAAAATACAAATAAAAAAACCATCTTTGAAAAAATTCCTAAAATACTTGAAAGGTTTAACATGTCCTCACCTCAGTTTTAAAGTTAAAAGACTTAAAAGAGCAAGTATTATTCCTATTATCCAGAATCGAACGATAACTTTCGGCTCTGGCCACTTTTTTAACTCAAAATGATGATGAAGGGGAGCCATGCGAAAAATTCTCTTGCCATTCGTTAATTTAAAATAACTCACCTGAAGAATTACAGATAAAGCCTCCACAACAAATATTCCACCAACCAGAGCCAGAACTATCTCGTGTTTTGTTATAACTGCAAGGCTTCCAAGAGCTCCTCCAAGACTGAGTGAGCCTACATCTCCCATAAAAACTTCAGCAGGATAAGAATTATACCATAAAAAACCAAGACAGGCTCCAAGCATTGCTCCACAGAAAACTGCCAGTTCCCCTGTGCCCGGGATATAAAGAACATAGAGATATTTAGCAAATACAGCATGACCTGATATATAAAGAAGAACAGCATTTACAATAGAGGCAATTCCTACAAGACCTGCTGCAAGTCCATCCATTCCATCTGTAAGATTAACAGCATTTGAAGTTCCAACCATTACAAAAATAGCAAAAGGCAGATAAAATACTCCAAGATCAATAAGCCATTGTTTGAAAAATGGAATACTTAAAACAGTGGTATAAGGATCCTTTGGATTAAAATAGAGAAAAAGAGTTACAGATAAAGCAAGTAAAAATTGAGCAACCAATTTATATCTACCTGGTAGTCCTTTGTAATTTTTTCTTGTTATTTTTAAGTAATCATCTACGAATCCTATAAAACCAAAGCCTAAAAAACTAACAATCATAATCCATACATAATGATTTCTCAGATTAGCCCATAAAAGGACTGAGAGGAAAACTGATGCAATTATTATTATTCCTCCCATTGTAGGAGTCCCTTCTTTCTTAAGGTGTGTTTTTGGCCCATCATCTCTTATATGCTGGGTAAGACTTAATCTTTTAAGCCATCTTATGCAAGAAGGAGCAATAATAAATGTAAAAAAGAAAGATGTAAGTATTGCAAGCATTGTCCTAAAAGTAATGTAGCGAAATACATTAAGTACTGAAAACTGGTCACTTAAACTGTAAAGAATTTCATAAAGCATTACCTTTTTCCTCTTTCCTTAGATTGTTCAAGTAATATATCAAGAATTTGCTCCATTTTCATGGCTCTTGAACCTTTTATTAAAATAATTTCAGAACCTGTAAGCTGTTCTTTTAAAAACTGAGCTGCCAGGGCAGGCTCATCAAAAACCTCTCCTTTAACATATCTTAAAGCATTCTTCATAAATGTGCCTACTCCAACAAAAACTTCAATCCCTAACTCATGAATCCATTTACCAATTTCTTCATGAGCTACTGGAGCAAACTCTCCAAGTTCAAGCATATCACCGAGCACTGCAACTGCTTTTCTTGTTTTTTTTCTCCTTGCAAGTTCCTCTAAAGCTACCCTCATTGAAGAAGGATTAGCATTGTAAGCATCAAAAAATATTTCCATTCCATTAATTTTTATTATTTCTCCACGCATGGCTACAGGGTTGAAGAGCTCTGAAACTTTCTGGACAATACATTTTGACACACCCAAGAAGGTTGCAACAGCAGCAGCTGCTGTTATGTTATAAATGTTGTATATTCCTGTTAAAGAAGTTTTTACAGGAAAGCTCAGAATATCAGTGCAAAAATCAAATTCAACATAGTCATCATAAAAATTAATTTTTTCAGCTCTAAAATCACACTGACTTCCCAATCCAAATGTTAAAATCTCTCCCTTGTAATCTTTAAGCCCCTCCATGAGAAAGCCATCATCGCCATTTACAAAAACTGTTTTAACAAAAGGAAGTATTTCAAGCTCTCCCTTTCTTACTCCTTCAATTGAGCCAAATCCTTCAATGTGCTCGTATCCAATGTTTGTAATTACTGCATAATCTGGATACACTATTTCGCAAAGTTCTTTTATATCTCCATGTCTGTTAGTTCCAAGTTCAAGAACCATTATCTCGGTATCATGTTCAATTTTACTAAGGCAGAGAGGAACTCCTATATTGTTATTGAAATTTCCCTCTGTCTTAAGAATCTTATATTTTTTTGACAACATGCCAGCAATTAATTCCTTTGTTGTAGTTTTACCATTACTTCCAACAACTGCAATAACTTTTCCTCTAAATTTTTTTCTTAAATATCTCGCCAGATTCTGTAATGCTTTTAGAGTATCATCAACCACAACTACTGTTTTATTTTGAAAACTTATATCTGCTTGTTTAGAAATCACTGCACCACATGATTTTTGTAATGCCTCAATTAAAAAATCATGACCATCTCTTTTAGAACCTTTTAAAGCAAAAAATAAATCATTCTCTGTAATTGTTCTTGTATCAATTGATGCTCCTCTGAATGCTTCTTCCCCTAAGGAAATTAACTTTCCTGCTGTGGCTTTTATTAAATCTTCAAGAGTAAACATAGCTTATTTCAATCCTTTCAAAGCCTTTGTCAAAACTTCTTTATCACTTAGATGGTATCTCCTCCCTTTTATTTCCTGATAGTCTTCATGCCCTTTACCAGCAACAATTAAAATATCTCCATTTTTGCATATTCTTGTAGCGATCCATAAACTCATAGCCCTGTCTGGAACAACAATGTAGTTATCCTTTGAGATGCCTTCTTCTATATCTTTAATTATTTCTCCTGGTTCTTCCCATCTTGGATTATCAGAAGTAAGAATAACCATATCGCTTAACTCTGTAGCAATTTTTCCCATCTCAGGTCTTTTACCTTTATCACGATTACCACCGCAACCAAAGACTGTTATTATTCTGCCATCCTTTGATAAATTCTCTTTTAATTTTTTTACACTTAAAAGCAATCTCTCAAGAGCATCAGGTGTGTGTGCATAATCAACAAAAACAAGAAAATCCTGCCCAACATCAACTTTTTCAAATCTTCCCTCTGGAGAGCAGACCTCTGAGAGAGCAGACACAATAATATCAGGTGGTATGTTTAAGCTAAAAGCAACAGACACAGCAGAGGCAACATTATAAATATTTGGAACTCCTAAAAGAGATGTTTTAACAAATAATTCTTCATCATTAATGGAAAAAACAATCTCTGTTTCTTTAAACTTCAATCTATAATTTTTCACATAAATATGTGCCTCAGGATTTTGCAGAGAATACAGAATTTTTTCATTTTTTATTTCTTGCGCAAGCCTTCTTCCATATTCATCGTCTATGTTTATAACCGCAATGCCTTCTTCTTTAAGTAAATCAGTGAAAAGTCTTTTTTTTGCCTGAAAATAATCATCCATATCCTTATGAAAATCAAGATGGTCTCTTGAAAGATTCGTAAATACAGCTACATCAAACTGAGTATAATCAACTCTTTTTAAAGCAAGAGCATGGGAAGAAACCTCTGAAATAACATATTCCACACCTTTTTGGACCATCTCATGAAGAAGTCCTTGAAACTCAGGAGCCTCTGGAGTTGTATGAATTGCTGCTTTTTCTTCTTCATCGATCAAATATTTAATTGTTCCAATAATTCCTGTTTTTTTCCCGTATTTCTTCAATATTTCTCTTATGAGATAAGAAGTGGTGGTTTTTCCATTTGTTCCTGTTATCCCTATCATTTTAACTTTCTCAGAGGGATTTCCATAAAATCTTGAACTAAGCCACGCAAGAGCATTCCTTGTGTCATTAACAGCTATCCATGTAACAGAGTCGTTTTGAGGTAAAATTTTTCCCTTCTCATAAACAATTGCAATGCTACCATTTTTTATTGCTTCTTCAATAAAAAGATGACCATCGGTTTTTCCACCTGATATTGCAACAAAAATACTTCCTTCTTTTACATCCTTCGAATTGTAACATAGATTTAATATTTCCCTGTTTATGTCTCCTTTAACATCAAAATCTTTTCTTAAAAGTTCTCTTAAGATCATCGTCTTACTACCGCAACTTTCTCATTTGTTTGTGTATCAAAAGTTACAACAAGACCCTTTTGTCTGGCATCATCTCTTGGAACATTAAGATAAGCCAGAGCTTCATCAGCAATTGCTTTGAATACAGGCGCAGCAACAACTCCTCCATAGTGAGCACCTTTTGAATCCTGAATTACAACTATCATGGCAATACGGGGATTCTGAGCAGGAATAAATCCAACAAAAGAGCTTACAAATCTGTCTTTTGAGTATCTGTGAGTTTTTGGATCATATTTTTGAGCAGTTCCTGTTTTACCTGCAACGTCATTTCCATCAAGCTTTGCTTGAGTAGCTGTGCCTCCTTGTTCTGTAACTTTTTTAAGTATTTCTCTCATTATTTTCGCTGTTTTGTCGGAAATAATTTTTTGTCTCTGAATAACGCTTTTGTATAAAATATTTCCATCAGGAGAGCGAATATCAGACACTACAAAAGGCTTTACAAGATAACCTCCATTGGCAATTGCAGAGTAGGCTCTAAGGATTTGCAATGCTGTAACTCCCACCTCCTGTCCAATTGGAATGGCTCCTATGGATGTGCCAGACCATTTTTGTGGGGCTCTTATATAGCCTGATATCTCTCCGGGAAGGTCTATTCCGGTTTTTTCACCAAAGCCAAATTTTTTTATGTATTGATAAAGTTTTTCCTTTCCAAGCATCATTGCTATCTTTATTGTTCCCACATTTGAAGACTTCTGAATAACTTCTTCAAAAGTAAGAACTCCATTTCTGTGAACATCTTTTATTTTTTTACCCCCTACTTCTATATAACCCTGAGAACAATCAAATTTAGTATAAGGCTTTACAATGCCTTCTTCCAGTGCTGCAGTTGCTGTAACTATTTTAAATGTTGAACCTGGTTCATACAGGTCTGTTATTGCTCGATTTCTTATTATACCAATATTTTTTATTGATTTTAAATTATTGGGATCATAGGTTGGTCTGTTTGCAAGAGCAAGAATCTCACCTGTAAATGGATCCATCATTATTGCAGTAGCAGAAGAAGCCTGCCATTTTTTTACTGCTTCATCAAGGTATTTTTCAACAATGTATTGTAAACCTTCATCAATTGTTATAAAAACATCATTTCCTTTTACATCTTTTAAATCTCCCTGAGAAAGTTTTTTCCCTCTGGCATCTACAGTAACTGTTTTCAAAGTTTTTTCTGCTCTAAGATATTGATCATATTGTCTTTCTAATCCTTCCATGCCCTGTTCATCGATATTCACAAATCCAATCACATGAGATGCTAAAAATCCTTTTGGATAAAATCTTGCGCCTTCTATTACAGAACCAACTCCTTCAATCTTTAAAGCTTTTATTTTTTCTGCCAGATCTGAATCAACTTTTCTCTGAAGCCATAAAAATCTTATGTTTTTTTCTGACAATTTTTCTATCTGCTCAGGGTTAACTTTAACATAGTTTTTTAAAACATTAACTGCCTGGACTGACTTTAAAGATGCAGGATCAATGAATAGAGACTCCTTTTCAAGAGAAATTGCCAGTTCCCTGCCCATTCTGTCATATATGTTACCTCTCTTTGGAATAATCTCTTCCTTTTTTATTTGCTGAATTTTTGCTCTTGCAAAATAAGCCTCATGTTCAACAAACATGATTAAACCAAGACGAAAAATAACAGAAGCAAAACATATTAAAAGGATTATTTTCAGTAAAATAAACCTTTTCTGCATTTTTAATTCTTTTTGTTAAAACTTATTGTTTTTACTAAATTCTCAGGTCTCCCTTCTATATAAACAACTTTTTTTCTGTCAGGAAATACCAGCAAATGCTCCTCGGCATTATTAATTCTTACAAAGGATGTTAAGCTTGACTTTTGAGCAAGTAAATTCTTGTTTTCCCTGAGTAAAGCTTTTTTTTTCTCTTCAAGACTGCTTAGTCTGTACTCTACAGAAATTACATTTGACCTTACCCATAAAATGGCAAAAATTGCAAAGAGAACAAAAACTATTGAAATAAAATATTTCATATTTTTTCACCTCCTCTGAGTCTTGCACTTCTTGATGAAGGATTTCTGGAAACTTCTTCAAGAGATGGTAAAATAGGTTTTTTAGTGACAATCCTGAGAATACCTGCATGTTGTTTTTCTCTGAAAAAATTCTTTACAACTCTATCCTCACCTGAATGGTAGGAAATAACGCATATCCTTCCACCTGATTTTAATAATTCCAATGCCTGGGAAAGTCCTTCTCTTAATTCGTCAATTTCTTTATTCACTTCTATTCTTATTGCTTGAAAAACCTGAGTTGCAGGATGAAGCCTTCCATGTCTTGGAATGATTCTTTTAATCAAGCCTGCAAGTTCCTTACATGTATCAATTGTTTTTTTGCCTCTCTGTCTCACAATCTCTCTTGCTATTCTTCTTGAAAAGGGTTCATCACCATATTCTCTTAAAATTCTTTCAAGCTCTCTCTCTGAATACTTGTTTATCACATCCCAGGCTGTTAAAGAACCTGTTTGATCCATTCTCATATCAAGATTTTCATCTGAATAAAAACTAAATCCCCTTGAAAAATCCTTTAGCTGAAGCATTGAAACTCCTAAGTCAAAAAGAATTCCATCAATATTTTGAATATTCAGCTCTTTTAAAATCTCTTTGAGCTGAGAAAATCTTGCTCTTTTTAAAATAACTCTTGAATCATTTAAATACTGCTGTGCTATCTGTATTGCAGATTCATCTCTGTCAATGCCAATTAATCTTCCGTTAGAGCCGAGTCTTTTAAGTATTTCCATAGAATGACCACCACAGCCTACAGTTGCATCAACATAGACTCCATGAAATACAGGATTAAGAAGTTCTATCACTTCTTTAACCATCACAGGAACATGTATTTTATAATCCATACTTTGCAAGACCATCTTGTATCCTCTTTATATCTACCTTTGAAGGATCTGTAATGCTATCCCATGTAGGCTTATCCCATATTTCTACTCTGTCAATCTGCCCAACAATAACAACCTCTGAATTAATTCCAGCATCCTGCCTGTGTTCGTAGGGAATAAGAATCCTCCCTTGTTTATCTAATTCGCATGGAACAGCAGAAGCTATAACTCTTCTTAAAAAATACATTACTGCTTCGTCAGACTTTGGAAGTTGCCTTATTTTTTCTTCAAGCTTTAGCCATTCTTCAAGAGGATAAAGATGCAACGCCTTATCAAATGGAGCATTTGTAAGATAAAGTTTGCCTGAAGAGTACTTTGTTGACAAAACCTCTCTAAGAGGAGCTGGCAGAATAACTCTTCCTTTTTGATCAAGATTATGGTAATATTTTCCTATGAAAGATATCATGCTCCACTTTCCACCACTATTTACCACCAATATTATACTAAGGTGAAATTTTTGTCAAGAGGTTATTTATATGAGTAAAAAAATTTTTGAAATTTTTGAAAAAAAGCTTGAAAAACTTAAACAAGAAAATATCTACCGTTCAATAAATGATATGGAATCAAGGAATATGATGGAGATTACAATTGATGGAAAAAACTACATAAATTTTTCATCCAACGACTATCTTGGATTGAGTCAGCATCCAGTTGTAAAAGAAGCAGCAAAGACAGCAGTTGAACTCTTTGGCGCAGGAGCTTCTGCATCAAGACTGCTGAGTGGTGGCACGATTTTACATAAAAAACTGGAAGAACTTTTATGTGAATTTAAAGGCACTGAAAGCTCCATTGTTCTTAACTCCGGTTATACAGCTAATACTTCCTTAATTCCAGCACTGGCTGATGAAGAAGATATAATCTTCAGTGACGAACTTAATCATGCAAGCATAATTGATGGAGTGAGACTCAGTAAAGCAAAAAAAATTATTTATAAACACGCTGATATGAATGATTTATGCAAAAAGATAAAAGAAACTTCATGTAATGGCAAAAAAATTATAATAACAGATACAGTCTTCAGTATGGATGGAGATATTGCGCCACTGCAAGAGCTTTATGAAATATGCAAGTCTGAGGAGGCAATTCTTTATATTGATGATGCTCATGGAACAGGTGTTCTTGGACAGGGACATGGTGCGTGGAAACACTTTAATCTTCCTCAAGACAAACTGGTAATTCAAATGGGTACGCTTTCAAAAGCAATTGGTAGCTTTGGAGCTTTTGTATGCGGAGCAAACATTTTTATACAATGGTTTATAAACTCTGCAAGAGGACTTATTTTTTCAACTGCTTTGCCAGCAAGTGTAATTGCCTCTGCTTACGCTTCTGTAAAAATCATTATGGAAGATAAAACTATTATTAAAAAACTCTGGCAAAATATTGAAAAAGTTATGGAAGCCATAAAAAACCTGGAGCTAAAAACAACAAACACACAAACTCCCATCATTCCAATTCTCTTCAATAATGTAGAAGAAGCAACAAAGGCTTCAAAAATCTTTAATGATTTAGGTATCTATGCACCTGCTATCAGACCACCTACAGTAAAAATGCCAAGGATCAGAATCACCATAAGTGCAGGACATACAGACAGAGATATTGAAATGCTTGTTGAGGCTTTTAACCTCCTTTGCCAGCAACTTCGCCCAGTTTGAATATAGGAAGATAAAGAGATATGACAATAAATCCTATTGTAACGCCAAGAAATACTATTAAAGCAGGCTCAAGCATGCTCATAAGATTTGCAACAGCATTGTCAACTTCCTCATCATAAAAATCAGCAACTTTATTAAGCATCTCATCTGTCTTACCTGTTGACTCTCCAACACTTACCATCTGAACAAAGATTGGCGGGAAAATTACAGGCCTTGATTTTAAAACCTCTGTAAGAGATTTACCTGCAGTGACATCCTCTCTCATTTCAATAACAATATCTTCTATAACTTTATTTCCTGAGGCTCTTGCTGAAATCTCCATGCTGTTAAGTATGGGGACTCCGCTGCCAAGAAGTGTTCCAAGTGTTCTTGAAAATCTTGAAAGAGAGGCTTTGAGCAAAATAACTCCTAAAAGAGGAATTTTTAAAAAAATGCTATCCGTTATTTTTTTACCTTTAGCAGAGCTTCGCAAAAATTTTATAAATATGAAAAATCCAATAACGCCTAAAAGTATAAAAATTCCTGATCTTGCCATAAAATTGCTCATAGCAATGGTGATTTTTGTAGGAAGAGGAAGATCAAGTCCCATTTCAGCAAACAACTTTGCAAATGTTGGAATAACAAATATCATAATAATTGCCACAACAACAACAGCAACAGCTATTACCAGAGCTGGATATATCATAGCGCCGATGATTTTTCTGCGTAGTTTTATCATTTTTTCAAAATAATCAGCCATTCTTTGAAGAACCTTATCAAGCATTCCACCTTCCTCACCTGCTCTAACCATATTTACAAAAAGTGAACTAAATACTCTTGGATGTTTTTTCATTGCATCAGCCAGGGAGGAGCCTTTTTCTATATCGTTTCTTAAATTTATAAGAACTTTTTTAAAACTTTTATTTTTGACCTGACCAATCAATGCATCAAAAGCCTGAACAACAGGCACACCTGAGGAAAAAAGAGTTGCAAACTGGCGAGTAAAAAACAGAATATCTTTCTGAGAGACTCCTTTCAAACTGAAAAACTTCTTTTCTTCCTTTTCTTTTACATACCTTAGAATTATTCCCTTTTTTCTTAAGGCTAAAAGAAGTTCTCCTTCGTTTTCAGCTTCTGTTTCACCTGTTACTGGAAGTCCTTCTTCTGTTCTACCTTTCCAGATAAAAGTTGTAGGCATTTAAAAACCTCTCAATTTTTTATAAAAATACAATTTTAAACCCAAAGAAAGCAAGTCCTAATGGAATAATAAATACCATAATTTTCAAAAATCTTTTCAATGAATTGTTTTTTACATACTCTGTAACAAGCCCATTTAATCCATAAAAACCGTGATATAAAACTGACAGAAGAAAAACAATATTGAAAACCTTCCAGGATGGCTCGCTCAGCCTTTGAATTACAGCTTCATAGGAATATGCCTCAGGTTGAATAAAGTGCATCATAAAAAAATGATAAACTAAACCAAAAGCAAGAATCACACCTGTTATTCTATGTAAAAGCCAGCTCCACATTAGAATACCTCCTTTAAGAAGTAAAAAGCACCAATAAACCATAAAACTGCTACAAATGCTGCTCCAGCATAAACCATTTGTTTTTGATACTTTGTTGACACTCCTATTTCAAGAAGTGTAATTCTTATTCCTGCAAAAACATGTTTCAAAACCACTGCAAAAAGAACAAGTTCGCCAATTTTAATAACAGGATTTTTCATCAATGCCATTATTTTATTATATGCCGCAGCGTCCTTTAAATGGCTTAAGACATAAATGTGGGCAATTAGATAAGATGTAAGAATTATTCCTGTAACTCTGTGCACAAGCCAAGCAATTGAACCTGTATTCCATTTATATCTCATTTTTCACCTCCAGTAAAGCCTTTTTTTACTGCCTGTCGTTTTAATTTTAAAATGTGCTTTGTAATGTCAATCTCCTTTGGACAGACTTCAACACAGTTAAAGATTGAATGACAACGCCACAGTCCGTGTTCTCCTGTAATTGCCTCAAGTCTTTGCTCTGTTGCTCTGTCACGACTGTCAAAAATGAATCTGTAAGCTTTAAGAAGAGCGCTTGGTCCAAGATATTCTTTGTCAGCCCAGAATACTGGACAAGATGTGGTGCAACTTCCACACATAATGCATGTTATTGACTCAAGAATTTTATGCTGATCCTCTGGTGATTGAATCCTTTCCCTTTCAGGTGCAGGCTCATCATTTATCAAATAGGGCAGAACCTTGTCATTTTTTTCAAAAAATAAGGTCATGTCAACAACAAGATCTTTTATTACTGGTAAAGAAGGTAAAGGCTCAATTTCTATAACTTCTGGCAGATCCTTTACCAGTGTTTGACAGGCAAGCCTGTTTTTACCATTGATTTTCATTGCACAGGAACCGCATACTCCATGAGCACAGGATTTTCTGAATGTGAGAGTTCCATCTCTTGTCTCTTTAATCTTAATAAGTCCATCTAAAACCCTTTCCATGCTGTTAAGCTTAATTCTAAACTCATCCCATCTTTGAGGGGGATCTTCATCTGGTAAATATCTTTTGATTCTAAAGGTGTAATATTTTTCCATCAGTATTTCCTCTCCTCTGGTTTAAATCTTGTTATTTTAACGGGTTTAAATTTGAAAGAAATGCCTTTATCAGTAAGAAAAGCAAAGGTATGCTTGAGCCAGTTTTCGTCGTCTCTCTTTGGATAATCTTCCCTGTAGTGAGCGCCCCTGCTTTCTGTTCTCTGTAAAGCACTGCAGGTTATTACTTCTGCGAGGGTGAGCATGTGTCCGAGTTCTATGGCTTCAAGAAGCTCTGTATTGAAGGTTTTTGATTTATCAGTAATGGTTATCTCTTTATATCGTTCTTTTAAGTTCTGGATTTCTTCAAGAAGTGTTTTCAGTCCTTCCTCAGTTCTAAATACAGAGCATTTATCCATCATAACTGATTGTAAATCTTTTCTTACAGAGGCAATACTTTCTCTTCCATTGGAGTTTTTAATCATATTAATGCAGTCAACAACTGCCTGAATTCTTTCTTTCTTAACCTTTCCTGTTGTGTTTGATTTAAGAATTTCTGAGACAGCTTTTCCTGCTCTTCTTCCAAATACAACAGTATCAAGTAAGGAATTGCATCCAAGCCTGTTTGCTCCGTGAACAGACACGCAAGCACACTCACCAGCAGCATAAAGTCCGTAAACAACAGAGCCATCAACATCTCTTAAAACTCTGCCATCATTGTCTGTTGGAATTCCACCCATTGCATAATGAGCAGTGGGAACAACAGGAATTGGTGCCTGAGAAGGATCAATTCCCATGTAGATTTTACAGAAGGTGGTTATTTCTGGAAGCCTTTCTTCAAGAATTTTTCTGTCCACATGTCTGAGATCAAGGTAAACATAGTCTTTACCATCAATACCTCTTCCTTCTTTTATTTCAGTAAGAATCGCACGGGACACCATATCACGGGGAGCAAGGTCTTTTATGGTTGGTGCATACCTTTCCATAAATCTCTCGCCCTTTCCATTAATTAGAACTCCTCCTTCACCTCTTGCTCCTTCAGTAATCAATATTCCAAGTCCGTAAAGTCCTGTAGGATGGAACTGAAAGAACTCCATGTCTTCAAGAGGAAGTCCCTGCCTGAAAAGCATGCTCAGACACTCACCTGTGCTTGCATAAGCATTGGAGGTGACTTTAAAAATCTTTCCATATCCACCACTTGCTATTATCACTGCTTTGGACTCAAATACATGAATTGAACCATCCTTTATGTTTATTGCAATAACTCCCTGAATAGCATTGTTTTCTATGACAATATCAAGAACTTCAAACTCCTGAAAAAATTTTACACCTTTAAGCTGACACTGTTCATAAAGGGCAAAAAGCACTGCATGGCCAGTTCTGTCAGCAGAATAACAGGCTCTGCGAACAGGTGCTTTACCAAACTCCCTTGTGTGTCCCCCGAATCTTCTCTGTGCAATCTTCCCTTCAGGTGTCCTGGAAAAAGGCACACCCATGTGTTCAAGTTCAATTATTGTTGGAATGGCATCATAGCACATAATTTCAATGGCATCCTGGTCTCCTAAAAAATCGCTTCCCTTAACAGTATCATAGGTATGCCACTCAGGAGAGTCCTCTTCTTCATTACCTAAAGCAGCACCAATTCCTCCCTGTGCTGCTGTTGAATGGGAACGAGTTGGATAAAGTTTGCTTAAAACTCCAACTGTTCCTTGATTGATACATTCAATGGCAGCACGACAACCTGCAAGTCCTGAACCAATAATAATTGTGTCAAAGTAGTGTCTGTTAATCTCCACCTATACTCCTCCCTATTTGCAAAAATTATTTTATTTTGTATAATTTATAACACAATGTCAAGCATGGGAGGACAAAAATGGGATATGTACCAAGTCCAAGTTACAGTATAACGGTCCGTGTTGAAATTGAAAATCGCATTGGAATGTTTGCAAAAATTGCTTCAGCCATAAGTGGAGCAGGTGGAGACCTTGGTTCAATTGATATTGTAAAAGTGGAAAAAGGAAAAATAATAAGAGACATAACAGTGAATGCAAGGGATGAAGAGCATGAAAAGAAAATTATCAAGGCACTCAAACACATTGAAGGAATCAAAATCCTCAGGGTAATGGATAAAACATTTCTTGTCCATGAAGGTGGTAAAATCGGAACTTATAATAAAATTAATGTTAAAGGTAGAGAAGACCTCTCCAGAGTCTACACTCCAGGTGTTGCCAGAGTCTGCCTTGATATTAAGAAAAATCCTGAACATGTTTACAGATACACCATCAAAGGAAACACTGTAGCAGTAATTACCGATGGAACAGCAGTGCTTGGACTTGGAAACATAGGACCTGATGCAGCAATGCCTGTGATGGAAGGCAAGTGTATGCTTTTTAAAGAATTTGGTGGGGTGGATGCTTTCCCAATTGCAATAAGAACAACTGATGTAGATGAGCTTGTGGATATAATCAAAAAAATATCAACTCCCTTTGGTGGAATAAATCTTGAAGACATTGCTGCACCACGCTGTTTTGAAGTAGAGAAAAGACTCAGGCAGGAGCTTGATATTCCAGTTGTTCATGATGACCAGCATGGGACAGCTATTGTTGTTTTAGCTGCATTGATAAATGTGGGAAGAATTCTTAAGAGAGATATTAGAGAGTTTAAAGTAGTTATAGCTGGAGCTGGTGCAGCAGGAACTGCCACAGTCTATATGCTTCTTGACTACGGAGTAAAAGACATAATTGTGTGTGATAGAGCCGGTGCTCTTTATGAGGGAAGAACAAAGGATATGGATCCTCATAAAGAAGAGCTCGCAAAAAAGACTAATCCAGGAAAAATTAAAGGAACAATTTCTGATGCAATGGAAGGAGCAGATGTTTTTATCGGACTTTCAGCCCCAAATATAATAACTCCAGATGATTTAAAAAGGATGAATCCTCCACGGGTTGTTTTTGCTCTTGCCAATCCAGACCCTGAAATTGCACCAGAGCTTGCAATGCCCCTTGTCAGAATAATGGCAACTGGAAGGTCTGACTATCCCAATCAGATTAACAATGTTCTTGCTTTTCCAGGATTGTTTAAGGGCTTACTTGAGGTGCGTGCAAAAGGAGTTGATAAAGAAATTTTCTTTGCTGCTGCTAATGCCATCGCAAACATAATTAAAGATGAAGAACTTAACGAAGACTATATTATTCCAAGTATATTCAATAAGAAAGTTGCTCAGATGGTTTCTCATGCAGTGGCAGAAAAAGCTAAAAAACTTGGATTAGCGAGGTAGATGTTGAAATTTTTTAAAAATTTTTAATATCATCATTAAAATCTAAAAAAGGAGGGGAAAATGAAAAGGGCAGGTTTGATGATGTTAGTTTTAAGTTTAATTCTGTTGTTAGTAGCTCAGGTTTATTCAGCTGATGTAATCAGATTTGGCGCAGCTCTGTCTCTTACAGGAAAACTTGCAAAGGAAGGAAATCTCGTAAAGAACGGTTACGAACTGTGGAAAGAAACTGTAAACAAAAGAGGTGGTATCAAGGTAGGAAATAAATATTACAAAGTGGATATTAAATACTACGATGATGAAAGTGATCCAAACAGAGCAGCCAAGCTTGTGGAAAAACTCATAACCGAAGATGGTATTAAACTCATTTTAGGTCCATACGGCAGTGAGTCAGTTTTCTCAACATCTGCGATTACTGAGAAGTACGGAGCTTTAATGGTTCAGGGTGGTGCTGCTGCAGACAAACTTTACACAAGAGGCTTTAAAAATCTATTTGGAATTTATACAGTAGCTACTGAATACATGGATGATACTTTAAAAATGCTAAGAAATAAAACTCCTAAACCAAATACTGTTGCAATTGTTTACTCAAATGATCTTTTCTCCACTCAGGTTGCACAGGGTGCATATGCTTCAGCTCAGAAATATGGATATAAAGTAGTGTATTACAAGGACTATCCAAAAGGAACACAGGATCTGTCTACAGTTATTGTGGAAATTAAAGCTAAAAATCCTGATATTCTTATTGGATGTGGCCATTTTCAAGATACTGTTGTAATAGTTAAACAGAGTAAAGATTATAAATTAAATCCAAAGGCAATAGCATTTTCAGTTGGCCCAACTTTACCAGATTTTGTAACAGCACTTAAAGGTGATGCTGAATACATTTTTGGTTCAGCTCAATGGACTCCAACTTTGAAATATAAAGATCCTGTTTTTGGGTCAAATGCAAATTTTGTAAAAGCCTTTAAAGCAAAATTTGGCGTGGAACCAAACTATCATGCTGCTGGTGGTGCTGCTGCTGCAGTTATATTCCAGAGAGCTATTGAGAAAGCAGGCACTTTTACAGATATAAACAAAATAAGACATGCACTTGCAAGCTTTAATGAAGAAACTCTCTTTGGAAAAATCAGATTTGATGCAACAGGAAAAGTTGTTGGCAAAGGAATGCCTGTCATCCAGATACTGAGAGGGCAACAAAAAACAGTATATCCTGAGGCAGCTGCTGAAGCTAAACCAGTATATCCAAAGCCAGCATGGAGATAATCCTGAAAGCCCGGCAAGCTCCGGGCTTTTTTATTTTATTAAATTAAAACGAGGGAGGATATGATATTATTACAAATTCTTTTAAATGGTATTCTTCTTGGAGGATTTTATGCTCTTATTGGTGTGGGTTTTTCTCTTGTCTGGGGAGTAACAAATATAATTAACCTTGCTCACGGAGCGATAGCTCTCTTAGGAGCATATATTACTTTATTTTTGTTTCAGCATTATGGACTTGATCCTTTTTTAAGCCTTCCATTCAGTTTTATACCTCTTTTTATCTTTGGATATATTTTGCAAAGATATTTACTCAATTTAGTTGTTAAAGCACAGATTTTTATGCTTCTTATACTGACTTTTGGAGTAGAGATATTCCTTGTAAATTTTATGACAACCTTTTTCTCAGCTGACTTCAGATCTGTTACTCCTGATTACGCTGGAGAAAGCTTAATAGTAGGAGATATTGTTATACCCTATATAAGATTGGGTGTATTTGCAATATGTGTGTTAATTACATTACTTTTAAGTCTATTTCTCAATAAAACATGGACTGGAAAGGCAATTAAAGCCACATCTCTTGATATTGATGCTGCAATGATGGTGGGAATAAACCCAGCAAAAATTTTTGCAATAACCTTTGCAATTGCTTCAGGATTGGCAGGCGTTGCTGGAAGTCTTTTCTCATTAACGCAGGCATTTTCTCCATCAGTAGCAGGCTCTTTAACACTAAGAGCCTTTATTGTAAGTATTCTTGGTGGACTTGGAAGAGTTGAAGGAGCTCTTCTGGGTGGTATTATTCTTGGAATTGTTGAAACTCTGAGTTCTTACATTATTGGAGAAAGCTATAAAAATGCAATTACTCTTGCAATAATGGTACTGGTTCTCGTAATAAAACCTACAGGAATCTTAGGGAAAAAATACTTTGCGGAGGTAAAGCATTGATATGAAAAAAAGTGTAATTTTATTTTTTATATTTATTGCTGTATTGGCGATTCTGCCATTCTTAATATCAGGATACTGGCTCAGGGTTTTAACTCAAACATTTATGTTTGCAGCAATTGCTACAGGAAGTAACATAATCATAGGATTTACAGGATATCCAGCATTTGGAAATATAGCCTTTTTTGGAATAGGAGCATATGTAACTGGAGTATTGATGACAAAATATGGTTTCTCCTTTTTATTGACTCTTCCTTTCTGTGCATTATCAGGATTTATAATTGCTACACTTTTAGGCATACCGCTTTTAAGACTTAAAGGACACTATTTTGCAATTGCTACAATTGGAGTAATGGAAGCTATAAAAGAAATTGTTGATAATATGACAGAAATAACAGGCGGAGGTATGGGACTTACATTGCCTATTATGGAAGGTGACCCTGCTTATATATATAAATTTTTCTACTATGCAATCCTTTCAATAATGTTGCTTACTGTTTTGATAGCTTTTTTAATATTTCGTTCAAAATTTGGATATGCCTTGAGAGCAATAAGAATCGATGAAGATGCGGCATCTGTAATCGGTATAAATACACCACTTTTTAAAACAATATCATGGGCTATAAGTGGAGCTCTTGTTGGCATAGCTGGTGGAGCATATGCTTATTGGTTAACATATATTGATTCTTCTACAGTTTTTCAAACTTCTTATTCTGTAAAAATGTTTGCAATGATTTTGCTTGGTGGTGGAACAACTGTCCTGGGTCCAATGATAGGAGCTTTTATTCTTGAGCTTATCTCAGAATTGGTATGGAGCAAATTTATAGAAATTCATGGAATGATACTCGGACTGCTAATCATATTAATAGTAATTTTTATTCCTAAGGGACTATTTGAAACATTTAAAGAAGGATTTTCTCTTAGAAAAATTATTATTAATCTGAAAGAAAATAAACTTTGAGGTGCTGAGAGATGATAATACTTGAAACAAAAAATCTTGCAAAAAAATATGGTGGCCTTGAGGTTTTAAATAATGTAAACCTTAAAGTATACAAAGGAGAAATCCTTGGATTAATAGGACCTAATGGAGCAGGAAAAACAACTTTAATGAATCTTATATGTCGTTTGACTGACATAACAAGAGGTGAAATCTATTACAAAGGAGAATTAATCAACAATAAGAAATCATATGAGATCTCAAAAATGGGCATAGCAAGAACATTTCAGGTTGTTAAGCCATTTAAGGGTCTTACAGTTTTGGAAAATGTCATGGTCGGAGCATTTTATGGTAGAAAAAATGCAAAAACTAATGCAGAAGCAAAAGACATAGCAATGGAAGCCTTAAAAATAGTTGGACTTTTAAATGAAAAAGATAAAGAACCAAGCATCTTACCAATTGCTCAGCGTAAAAAACTTGAACTTGCAAGAGCGCTGGCAATGGACCCTGAACTTTTAATTCTTGATGAGGTTATGGCAGGACTTAATCCTAAGGAGCTTGATGATATAATGAAAGAAATTTTGCTTTTGAAAGAAAGAGGAATAACGATAATAGCAATTGAACATGTTATGAAAGTTATCATGGGGATATCAGATAGAGTTGTTGTTCTACACTTAGGAGAGCTTATTTGCGATGGAAAACCTCATGAAGTTTGCAATCATCCTCAGGTAATTGAAGCTTATTTAGGAAGTAAATTCGCACAAAAAGGGGTGGCATAATGAAATTCTTTGAAATAAAAAATCTCAATACAGGCTACGGTGATTTACATATATTAAGAAATATTTCTCTTGAAATCAACAAAGGTGAAATAGTTGCTCTTCTTGGCTCAAATGGTGCAGGGAAAAGCACGCTGATGAGAGCAATTGTAGGAAGGTTAAGAGTATGGAGTGGAGAAATTATTTTTAAAGATGAAAACATTGCCAATCTTTCACCAGACAAAATTGTAAAAATGGGAATAAGTCTATGCCCGGAAAGAAGAAGGATATTTTCTGGTATGACTGTAAAAGAAAATCTTGAAATAGGAGCATATCGCAGAAGAAACGGATTAAAAGAAAGAATGGAAAAAGTTTTTTCCATTTTACCAAGACTTTATGAAAGAAAAAATCATCTTGGAGGAGACCTTTCTGGGGGAGAACAACAGATGCTTGCAATAGGAAGAGCTCTTATGAATGAGCCAGAACTTCTTTTAATTGATGAATTTACATTGGGACTTGCTCCAACAATAGTTGAAATACTTGTTGATGTCGTAAAAAAAATCAATAAATCTGGAGTAAGTATTTTACTGGTTGAACAGGATGTTCATATGGCGCTGGAAATAAGTGACAGAGCATATGTTATGGAAGTTGGAGAAATAAAAATATCAGGACGTTCAAAGGAGCTTCTTGAACATCCGCAAATAAAAGAAACTTATTTAGGAATGTAAAATAGAATTTAAAACTTTAAAGGGAATCCAGTGAAAACCGGATATAACATAAGCCTGAGCAAAAGGGCATAGTTTTTTTAAATCATGTAAAGCTTTTGGAGGCAGAATTTTATCCATGCTTCCATGAAGAAGTGTTATGTTGTTTTTTTCACAGCTTAAATATTCAAAATCAGAATTAATTAAAAATTTTAAACCCTCAATAAGTGCATGTTTATTGATATTTTCAGGAATATAAGGTTTTAATCCTGCATTTAAATGAAATTCTTTTATAACATCCTGTGGTTCACTATCCATTTTTTGAATCATTCTTTTTATAATTTTTGGATGAATGTAATCGGTAAACTTTTTGAATCCTGCAATAATAAAAATTTTTTCAAATTTTTCAGAAAAAAAGTGAAAATGTTTAAGAACAATATGTCCACCTGTTGACCAGCCAATAAGTATATTGCCTGATTTATCATTAAAAAAGTCTAAAATCCCCACTTCATCTAAATCAATAAAAGGAGCTAAAAAATGCCAGTCCTCTGGCACATTCAGTGCTTCTCTAAATCCTGCCCAACCTGATATGAAATATTTCATTTATGATTTCACAACTAAGACAGGTATCTTTGAAAGCCCGATTACTCTCTGGCATACGCTTCCCATAAGAAGCCTTTTAAGTCCTGTTCTTCCATGAGAGCTCACAACAATAATATCAGCTTGAATCTCATCTGCCTTCTCAAGAATCTTTTTATAAGGCTCTCCTTCTTCTATAAAAATTCTGGGAGATATGTTTTCACCGTGAAATTTAAGTTCAAGCTCTTTTAAATATTTTTTTGTTTTATTTACCTGTTCATCATAAAGTTCAGGCTTCACTGCAAAAACTGCTGAAGGAACTTCTACCACAGAAATCAGATTTATCTCTGATTGAAAATCTCTTGCAATCTCTATTGCTTTATTGCAAACTTTTTCTCCATATTTTGAAATATCAACAGCCACAAGGCATCTGTTCCATTTGATCGTTGAATTCTTCGGGACAACTAAAACATCAGTATTACTATAACCAATCACTCGTTCTGTCACGCTTCCAATTAAAACCTGCTGAAGAGCGCTTATACCTTTTTTGCCCATAATTATTAAGTCTGCTGAGATTTCCTCACCTACATCAATAATCTTTTCAAAGGGTTCTCCTTCTTCATAAAGAGTTTTCACGAGAACTTGATGTTTCTCAGCTATATCTTTAGCTTTTGAAAGATTTTCCTTATAAGGTTTACAGATCTCCTCAACAGATACTCCAATACCTACAAGACTTAAATCTCCATAATAGGATGGAGCAACAGTCAGGACAAAGACTGTAATGTTTTTTTCTTTTGCAAATCTAACAGCCTCTTCAAAAGCATGGAAACTTTCCTCTGAGCCATCAATGCATACAAGCATTCTTCTGTAAAGAGCCATCTTTGCCTCCTATGTATTTTTTAAAATTATATAAAAAAGGGGGGGGATTTATTCCACCCCTTTTTTAGGTTTAAAATTCTACTTAACTGTGACTGAAGAGGTTGCAACAATCTTCTGAATTTTCCTTTCTTCCCGTAAACCCTTAAACAATGCCATACATATAATTCCTGCTCCCACTACAAGAGCTGTTACCATAATAGCAAAACTTAAAGTTTTAAGTGTTGTAACTGTAGCTACTGATAAAGGAGATATTATTCCAAGCTGACCGAGATAAACTGGAATCATTAAACCTCTGCTAACAAGTACAATTAGCATGATAACTCCCATGACGATTTTAATCATATAATCTTTAACATAGGTTGTTCCTATTGCTCCAAGTTGAACACCGAAAAGAGAACCTGCCAGAATTATCATTGCAAGCCTTATATCAACAAAACCACTCATTGCATATTTGAAAGAACCAACAAGACCCATAACAAAGGCAATAACAAGTTCAGTTGCAGATGCCATTATTGCTGGTACACCAAGCACATACATCATAGCAGGAACTCCGATAAATCCTCCTACTGCTATTGTGGCTGCAAGCATGCCTGTTGCAAAGCCAAGTGGAATTGTAAAAAGAACAGAGACTTTTGCATTTAGGCTTCTGAAATAAACCATAGTTCCTGGAATATAGATTGACTGAAGCCACTTTGCAATTTTTGTAGTTTCTTCTGGTTTTTTTGCTTTATCATTATTTTTGGTCTTTATCGCATCTAAAAGCACATATGTACCCACAATGCTAAGGACAACAACAAAAGCCGCACTCACATAGAGATTTGAACCTACATCACCAAATGTCTTCTTTATGTATTCCTGAACATGAGCACCGAACAAAACTCCTGCCTCAGCAGAGGCTCCCATAACAAGACCGAGTTTAACATCAACCTGACCGAATTTAGTTCTTTTTATAGCTCCTACAAGTGCCTTTGGAAACTTATGACACATATTTGATGCAACAGCTACAAGTCCTGGAACACCCATGCTCATCATGCCGGGTGTCAGAACAAAAGCTCCACCTGAACCAATAAATCCGCTTACAAGTCCTCCTACAAGTCCTACAAAAAATAAATACATCACATTCATCCAGTTTAAATCAACAAAATTTGTTGTAAGTTCAATCATTTTTTATCCTCCTTTCCTTATTTTTTATGCTCGTAACTGAGTTCTGATCTCTTTTCTCTCAACAGCTCTGTCATGTTCTGTCAATTCAACTCTCTTCTTCTTTGCTTCAATTCCAAGCGTCTGCCAGAAATAGTTTGTAAAGTTACCATGGACAAAAGAGAAAATAAAAGCAGTTACCACTGGAAATAAAGCATATAAGCCTCCTCTTGCACATAATGACTTTACTATTGGCTCATTCAGAAATAAACCTGCATAGAGAGTTACGGTAATTGCACCATAAAACAACAGCTTAAATAAAGATTTGTTTTTTCTTGGCATCTTAACCTCCTATTAAATTTTTATTTGGTTGAACAAAAACTACATAACCATTTGAAAGTCTTCCTAAGATTTTTTCATCTGCTGTAATTATAAGATCAGCTTTCTCTAAAAGATTTCTTATCTTTTGTTCTGAAAAACTATCATACTGCAAAATTTCATAGTTCACATCCCCATCCTTTAATTTTTTTATATGATTTGTTGAAACTTCTTTTTTCCATAAAACTCTTAATAGACCACTCACTCTTTTGCTTAAATTTAAAGCGTACTTTAATGAATACTCATCCTCTTGAGTTCCTGAAATAATTACCACAATATCAGGCTTTTTTCTTAAAATTTGCTGGGCTGTATAAAACTCTCCTGCCTCAGCAAAAGTGACGGCTGACATATAATTTTCAAATTTGCTTATCAAATCTTTTATTCTCATCTTCAATCCCTCCACTTTTTTAAATAAACAATTACTATGCCAGAAATTTAATTGAGTAAATTATTTGATTTTAGTTAAGAAATTTTTCAGAACAAAAAATTTTATGTTGCAAATTGCATCGCCATATTTGTAAAATGCAATAAAGAGAACAAAAATGAAAATTTTCAAAAAAACAGATCATAGCGAAGAAAACAAGAATACTATAGTTGAAGAACTGAGAAGAAAAATTTTTCAATCCGAAATGCCTTCTCAGGTAAGAGATATTGCACTTGCAGAGCTTGATTTACTTTCCAAGATGAATCCTACAGCAGCAGAATACACTATTAGTCTAACCTACATAGAATACCTTACAACACTTCCATGGAATAAAAAAACAGCTGATAATCTTGACCTGGAAAGAGCAGAAAGAATTTTGAATGAAAGACATTATGGTCTTTATGGAGTAAAAAATAGAATTCTTGAGCATCTTGCGGTAAAAATTTTATCTTCAAATCGGAATCCAAGAATATTAATAGTTGATGATGAAGAAATAGCGAGGAAAAACCTTGAACACATTTTAAAAAAAGAAAACTACGAAGTGGTTACTGCTAAAAATGGTGCAGAAGCTTTCAAACTTCTTGATGAACAAGAATTTGAAATAGTGCTTACTGATATCAAAATGGAGGGATTAGATGGCTTTGCTATACTTGATAAAGTAAAAGCAAAATATCCAAATACAAAAGTTATAATGATAACAGCCTATGCTGCTGTGGACAATGCAGTTGAAGCAATAAAAAGAGGAGCCTTTCATTATATTGCCAAACCTTTTAAAATAGAAGAAGTAAAGCTATCAATAAAACAGGCATCAGAAGACAGAGTTTCAACAATTTCCACAAAAGGTTCAATTCTATGCTTTGCAGGTCCTCCTGGAACAGGAAAAACATCTCTCGGAAAATCAATCGCTGATGCTCTTGGAAGAAAATTTGCAAGAATCTCACTCGGTGGAATAAAAGATGAGGCAGAAATAAGAGGGCACAGAAGAACCTATGCAGGTGCAAAACCAGGCAGAATTATAGAAGAAATTAGAAGAACAGGTGTTGCTAATCCTGTTTTAATGCTTGATGAGATTGACAAAATCTGTCAGGATTTCAAAGGAGACCCTGCTTCAGCGCTTCTTGAAGCTCTTGACCCCGAGCAAAACTATGCATTTATTGACCATTACCTTGATGTTCCCTTTGACCTTTCAGGAGTTATGTTTATAGTAACAGCAAATATACCTGATAATATTCAACCAGCTCTGCTTGACAGAATGGAGGTCATAGAGTTTTCAGGATACACAGAAGAAGAAAAGAAAAACATAGCATTGAAACATTTAATTCCCAAACAGATAACTGAGCAGGGTCTTACTGAGTTTCCTCCTGCGTTTACTGAGGAGGCTATTTTAAAAATTATTCAGGAATATACAAGAGAAGCTGGAATAAGAAATCTTGAAAGAATGATCGCAACAATATGCAGAAAACTGGCAACCGAAATTGTAAAAGGAAGTAAGCCAAAAACTCCAGTAAAAATAACTCCAGAAATGGTGGAAAAATATCTTGGTCCAAGAAGATATTACTTTGAAGTGGCTGATGCAAAAAACAGAGTTGGCGTTGTTACCGGACTTGTATGGACAGAAACAGGCGGTGACATAATATTTGTGGAAGCAGCCAAAATGAAAGGCAAAAGAGAACTAATTCTTACTGGTTCTCTTGGAAACATAATGAGAGAATCTGCCCAGGCAGCGCTGAGCTATATAAAAAGCAATGCTTCTGTGTTTGGTATTTCAGAGGAGATATTTGAGAATCAGGACATACACATTCATGTTCCTCAGGGAGCAATTCCCAAAGATGGCCCTTCAGCAGGAGCAACAATAGCAATGGCTTTAATTTCCCTATTTACAAATAGGCCTGCAAGAAGAGATATTGCAATTACAGGAGAGCTTACCTTGAGTGGAAGAATACTTCCTGTTGGAGGTATTAAAGAAAAAATTTTAGCAGCAAAAAGAGCAGGAGTCAAAACAGTCATAGTTCCTCACAGAAACAAAGTAGATATTGATAATCTACCAGAAGACTTTAAAAGAGGATTGAAAATTATATTTATGGAAAAGATTGAAGATGTAGTTAATATAGTGTTGATTTAAGAAGGGGCATATAGCCCCTTTTACTAAGCTCTCATACTGGGTCTTATATGCTGCTGAGGCCTTACCCTGTCTTTTTTTCTATGGATATCTTGCTGTCTCAGAATTTCTCTGGCTGTATCAAACTCTCCTGCCTCAGCAAAACTAATAGCTACAAATAAATTTTCAAAAAGTTGTACAATTTTTTTAAACATTTTTTAAACCCCCTCTTTAAATTTTCTAATAAATAAATTAGCATTTTTTATGCCAGAAAGAATCTTCTTAAATTACCTAAGTTTTTACTATTAATAATTCTCATCAATTGTTTCAGAAATAAACTAATTGTTGCATTTTGCAATCTATATATTTTAAATTAAACTATGTTTCCTAAAAGCATTGCACAAAAAATAATGCTTTTTTACATTAGTGGAATCCTTGTTACTATCGGTTTATCAGTGGTTGTTCTATATGATATATGGCTAATCAAACAAAAAATAGAGGTGGAAGAGAGTATCTTTAATTTATTTGAAACAATTCAGGAAATAAGAAGAACAGAGAAGAATTTTTTTCTTTATAGAAATGAAACAGACTATCGTGACAACTTAGAGTACATTAAGACTGTTAAAAATTTTATCACTGATCAAAAATTTGAAGGATTAAAAATAGAAAAATCAATTAAAGAATTATCAAATACTCTGCAAATTTATGAATTACTAATGTTACAGTTAAAAGAAAAAATAAATTCTCCCTCGGTTCATAATCTTGAACAGTCAATAAGGGAAAAAGGTAAAATGCTTACCCATATTGCAGAAAATATTAAAACAACAGAACGTAGATTAATAAAAGACAGTCTGAATAACATCTTGAAATACAGTATTTTTTTGATAATCATATTTTTTGTCATCCCATTTATTTCTTTTGGTTTAGGTCTTACAAGATTAATTTCAAAACCATTGAAAGAGCTTGAAGATAAAATGAAAAAGATCGCAGAGGGTAAAATATATTCTATTGAAGTTAAATCTAATGATAAAGAAATTCTTTCACTTGTAGATACTTTTAATAAAGTTTTAAAAGAACTTGAATCAAAACAAAAACAGCTTATACAGGCTGAAAAACTGTCTTCTCTTGGAACACTGCTTTCTGGAATTGCCCATGAACTTAACAATCCTTTATCTAACATTTCAACATCATGTCAGATACTTATTGAAGAATTTGAAGAAGCAGATACTGAATATAAAAAAGAACTTCTTCATGCAATAGAATCTCAGACTGAGAGAGCTAAAAACATTATAAAAACAGTCCTTGATTTTTCAAGAAGAAAAGAACTGCAGAAGGAAAACATTTCTGCACAGAATTTAATTGAAGAAACGATTGTTTTAATTAAAGGTGAAATCCCAACAAAAATTAACTTAATTATTGATGTAGAAGAAAATCTTACAATATATGCGGATAAACAACGAATTCAGCAGGTTCTTTTGAATCTTATTAAAAACGCTATCCAGGCATCTGCACTACAAGGAGAAGTAAAAATCAGGGCTTACTCATACAGCCAGGAAGCTCTTGATAAATATCTGTTTCTTAAAAAAGAAGGAAAATGTGTAGGAGAAATTTCTCTTAATAAAGAGTTCGTTATCTTAGAGGTAAAAGACAATGGACCTGGCATTCCTCAAGAGAACATCTCAAAAATCTTTGAACCATTCTTCACTACTAAAGAAAACAAAGGTTCAGGATTAGGACTTTTTATAACTCAAGAATTAATCAAAGACCACGATGGCTGTATATGTGTGGACAGTACTCCTGGACAGGGAACAACATTTATAGTAATGCTTCCGAGACGATAAAATGACAAAAATTCTGGTAGTAGATGATGAAAAAATAACTTTAAAAAACCTGGAACATGTGCTGAAAAAAGAAGGTTATGAAGTGACAGCTACTCAGAGTGGTGTAGAAGCTTTAAAACTCATTGAAAAACAACCATTTGATATAATTTTAACTGATATAAAAATGGAAAAAGTTGATGGATTTGAAATATTAAGAAAGTGTAAAACTCTCTATCCAGATACGGAAGTAATAATGATAACAGGTTATGCTACAGTAGAAAACGCTGTTGAAGCAATGAAGGAAGGAGCATTTTACTATATTTCAAAACCTTTTAAATTGGAAATTATTCGCAAAATTGTCAAAGAAGCCTCTGAAAAAGTGAATCTTAAAAAAGAGGTTAAACAACTCAGAGAGCAACTTGATTTTCGTGAAAAAGTCAACATAATTACTCAAAACATTAAAATGCTCAAACTTTTAGAGATTGCTCGACAGATATCTCCAACAGATTGCAATGTTTTAATTACTGGTGAGTCTGGCACAGGAAAAGAACTCTTTGCAAGATATATTCACCTGAATTCTTTAAGAAAATCAGGCCCTTTTCTCGCTATAAACTGTGGAGCTTTTACTGAAGAACTCCTCAGTAATGAGCTTTTCGGACACGAAAAAGGAGCCTTTACAGGAGCTACAACCCTGAAAAAAGGATTAATTGAAATGGCCTCTTCAGGCACTTTATTTCTCGATGAAATAACAGAGATGTCTCCAACAATGCAGGCTAAATTTCTAAGAGTAATTCAGGAAAAAGAATTCTTAAGATTAGGAGGCACTCAGCCAATCAGTGTGGATGTAAGATTTATAGCAGCAACAAACAGGGATATTCGTGATGAGGTCAAAAAAGGAAAATTCAGAGAAGACCTTTATTACAGATTAAATGTAGTTAATCTGGAAATTCCACCATTAAGAGAAAGAAAAGATGATATTCCTTTACTGGTTGCATATTTTCTAAAAAAATATTCTTCAATTATGAAAAAAGAAGTTTTTAAAATTTCAGAAGAGGCATTAAATTTACTTATAAATTATGATTATCCCGGTAATATAAGAGAACTTGAAAATATCATTGAAAGAGCAGTTGTAATTTGCAATTCATCTCAAGTGGAAGTTGAACATCTTCCAGATGATCTTAAGGAATTAAAAATTCAGGTTTTTGTTAAAAAAGAAGGTAAATTCATGACTCTGGAAGAATTAGAAAAAGAATACATAAAATGGGTTTTAAAAGAAGTTGGCAATAAAACAGTAGCTGCTCAGATACTTGGCATTGACAGAGTATCTTTGTGGAGAAAGATGAAAAATTATGATTTAGAAGATTAATTAGGTTTGATATAATAAGATAAACATGTTTGTTCTAATAAAAAATTTTATTGCAAAACTCACATCAGATAGATACTTTTATCTTAAATGTAGACTGATCTTGTTAAACACTTTCTTCTCTGTAATACCACTCATTATTGTTATTACAATCACCTACTTTTTAATTCATAAAATAGTTCATGAGGAATTCAAAAATAATCTCAAATGGCAGATGGAAGAAACAAGACATTCTCTTGAGTTTTTTATCTCTGAACGAATTTCAGCTTTAAAATTTCTTGCTGTTTCTTATCCTGAGGAATATTTTCTGGATGAAAGAAATTTTTCTCAACTATTTTATAATTTAAAAAATGAATTTGAAGGTATTGTAGATATGGGAGTAATAGATGAAGAAGGAATTCAGATATTATATGCAGGTCCTTATAAACTTAAAGGAAAAGATTACTCTCAGACAGAATGGTTTAAAACAATGCTTTTAAAAACTGATTATGTAACAGATGTATTTCTTAGTTATAGAAAATTTCCCCATTTTTCTATTATTGTAAAAAAAGAATCAAGCCACCATAATAAATTCTGGCTTATTAGAGTATCAATAAATATAGATATTTTGCAGAAATTTGTTTCAAATCTTGAAATTTGACCCTCAGGATGATGCTTTTCTTATAAACAAAGAACGCGTTCTTCAGACCAATTCAAAACTGTTTGGTCAGGCTCTTGATCCTTTGCAATTAAATAATATTAAATTACAAACAGACAAAAAAGCTGTTACAATTTATGGTACTGAGTTCAATAAAAAGCAAGCTTATGTAGCCTATGTTCCTATTAAAAACACTCGATGGATGCTTGTAACAATAATATGTTCAAAGCCTTATGAAAAAATTCCGTCTTTCTTCACAAAAGAAGTAGCATTGATAAGTATCCTGAGCATTGTTATCACTTTTATTGTAATAACAAAATCAATAAGCACATTAATTAACAGGATACAGAAAGCAGACCATGAAAGAGAAATTGCTATTGCAAATGCTGAACACGCTGATAAACTTGCTTCAATTGGAAGACTCGCTGCTGGTGTAGCTCATGAAATTAACAATCCTCTTGCAATTATTAATGAAAAAGCAGGACTCATGAAAGACCTTATTGAATACAATGATTTATCTCAAAACAAAGATAAATTTCTTCAACTTGTAAGTTCAATTCAAGATAGCGTTGCAAGATGCAGAACAATAACTCATAGACTTTTAAGCTTTTCAAAAAGAATTGATACAGTAAGAGAAGATTTTGATATAAACGAAGCAATTAAAGAAGTGATAGGATTTATAGAAAAAGAAATTCAGATAAGAGGGATAAATATGATTTATGATTTACAAGAAAATTTACCCAAAATTACCTCAAATAAAGGGCAGCTTCAACAGGTTTTATTAAACATTATTAACAATGCAGTTGATGCTGTAGAGCAGGGTGGTAGGATCGAGATTAAAACCCAACAGATTGATACGAATCATATAGCTATATCAATTAAAGATAATGGGCATGGAATCCCTAAGGATAAATTGAAACATATCTTTGAACCATTTTATACTACTAAGAAAAAAGGGACAGGTCTGGGATTGTACATTTCTTATGGGATCATTAAAAAACTCGGAGGTGATATTCATGTTGAAAGCGAAGTTGGAAAAGGAACAATCTTTACAATAAAAATTCCCATCAATCCAGAACTGGAGGAAATTAAATGAAAAAAGCAAAATTATTAATAATTGATGATGAAACTGAATTCGTATCTACTTTAACTGAAAGACTTATTCTAAGATGATATGATGCTCATGGTGTTACAAATTTTGCTGAGGCAGTTAAATTTTTAACCGAATTTCCAGATGTTATTATATTGGATATTGGCCTACCAGATATAGATGGCTTGGAAGTTTTAAAAAAAATAAAAGAATTCAATCCTTCTATTCAATTAATAATGCTTTCAGGATATGGAGATGACGAAAAAATAAAGAAAAGCCTTAGTTACGGAGCATTTGATTATTTAATAAAACCTGTTGATATTGAAGAATTAGTTTCGAAGATTGAAACCGCGAGATTAAAAAAGGAGGAAATAGAATGATAGAAAAACCTATTGCCTTTATTGGAAAAATTATCTCAGACTTCACACACGAAATTAACAATCATCTTGCCTTAATAAAAGAATCCGCAGGATTGATTAGTGATATATGCAAAGGTAAAAAATCAATAAATGTAAAGCAATTATAAATTATTAAAGTATAAAAAATTATAATATCCTTTTTTGAGCTCATTTATGTAATAATTTATATATTTAAAAATTAGGAGGTTAGGATGAAAATAAGAGCTCTTGGTGTGGTTTTCCTTTTGCTATTTTCTCTTCTTTTTATTAACTGTGCTTATGCAGAATCAGCAACTCCTGCAGACAGTTCTATCCCCTGGTGGGTATGGCCTCTAATTTTATTTGTTGCAACCTTTATTCTTGGAGTGTTAGCTGTTTTAGGCGGTGTTGGTGGTGGCGTCTTATTTGTCCCGATTGTAGGAGGATTTTTCCCATTCAATATGGACTTTGTCAGAGGTGCTGGCTTGTTTGTAGCTCTTTCAGGAGCTCTTGCTGCAGGACCCGGGCTGCTAAAAAAAGGATTTGCTGACTTAAGATTAGCCATGCCTCTTGCATTAATAGCTTCTGCTTCATCTATTATTGGTGCAATGATAGGACTTGCTCTTCCATCAAACATTGTCAATATTGCCTTAGGAATCACAATATTAATGATTGTTGTAATTATGCTTCTTGCAAAAAAATCGGAATACCCTGAAGTAAAAAAAGCAGATGCACTTTCTCAAGCATTAAGAATAAGTGGAATTTATCACGAAATATCAACAGGAAAAGAAATTGAATGGAAGGTTCACAGAACTCCTCAGGCTCTTTTTCTTTTTGTAGCAATTGGAATAATGGCTGGTATGTTTGGTCTTGGTGCTGGGTGGGCAAATGTTCCTGTGCTGAATCTTTTAATGGGAGCGCCACTTAAAGTATCTGTTGCAACAAGTAAATTTCTTCTTTCAATAACAGATACTTCAGCTGCATGGATTTATCTTAACAATGGTGCAGTTTTACCAATGATTGTTGTGCCAAGTATCATTGGGATAATGCTTGGATCTGTTGTTGGAGTAAGAATTCTCGCTGTTGCAAAGCCTAAAATCGTCAGATACATTGTTATTGGTATGTTACTTTTTGCTGGATTAAGAGCTCTTCTTAAAGGGCTTGGAATATGGAAATAAGTAAAAAAAGGAGGTAAAGTCATGACTGTTGACAAAAATGTAAAAGAAGAACAGATTGTCTATGCAAAATGGCTTGATTGGGGAATGAAAATTGGTTTGATTTTACTTATTCTTACATTCATTATTTATATAACTGGAATACTATCTCCGCAAATTCCAATTTCTGAATTACCAAAATACTGGAAAATGAAAGCTTATGAGTATTTGCTCTCTGCAGGATTGCATCCTGGATGGGCATGGTTAAAGCTTATAATAAAAAGTGATTTTTTAAATTTTGTTCCAATTGCAATTTTAGGTGGTATAACAATTTTATGTTATATAAGAATTTTACCAATTTTTCTGAAAAAGAAAGATATTGTCTATTTTATATTTTCAATAATTGAATGCTTTATATTAATTCTTGCTGCAAGCGGAATTCTACATATAGGAGGACATTAAAAACAGCAGAATTTATTGATTTATTATTGCCACTGTTGGCTCAAAACATTTATTTATAACTGCTGAACTTACACCGCCAAAAACAAGGTCTCGCAGGGCTGAGCGTCCCTTTCTTCCCATGATTATCAGACTATATCCACCCTCTTCAATCTCCTTTAAAATCTCAACAGCAGGCAATCCTACTCTGATTTTTGTTATGACTAACTTTTCATCAGATATATTCTCATCAATAAATCTCTTTTTTGCCTTATTGAGTATCTCCTCTGCTTCTGCTTCAGGGTCTATTCCCTGTTTTACTCTTTCAAAATAAAAAGAAATATTTATCACCCTTAAAATTGTGATGTTTTCTATCCCTTTTATTGTTTTTGCGAGACCCACTGAGTGTTCCAATGCTTTCATCGAATACTCAGAACCATCAACAGGAACTAAAATTCGGCAGAGAGGGCTTTGTTCTGAAATTTTCTCTCCCACAATATAAATATTTTGATTTAACAAACCGTGAATAACTTTATTTGAAACACTTCCAAGTAAAAAACCCCTAACTTCTGACATACCTCTACGGGCAAGCATTACTGTTTGAAAGCCTTCGTTAGTGACAATTTCAATTATCTTATTCCCTGGATCACCTTCTTCAATTCTCTTGATTATTCTGGCTTTTACTCCTGCAGTTTTCAGAATACTCTCATACTCATTCAAAAAAGGCACAATATTGTTTTCAATATGTTTAGCTTTAATCTTTTTAAAAATCTCTGACTCCTTTATTAGCTCTGCTCTAAAATCAATGTTTTTCATGCGTTCACTCAAGTATCCACCAGTCATTACATAAAGAATTGTAATATCTGCACTTTCAATGTTTGAAATGACTGCGGCAGCAAATTTTATAGCTCTATTTGAATTATCACTTCTGTCAACAGGCAGTAAAACCCTTTCAAATGGACAGCTTATCATATTTTAGACCTCCTTATAAAAAATTCCCCGGAGCATCAAACCCCTTAGAATAACAGGTAAATTCTCATCTTATTAAACAGCCTTTTAGTAAAAAAGCAATAGCCACAAATTACTAATACCTACGCTTATTATCATATATAAAAAAGCATATTTAAAAAAACCAAAAAAGCTTATCCTATATCCAGCAGCTTCTGCAATTCCCATTGTTACAACATTGGCACTGGCACCAATCATTGTTCCATTTCCGCCAAAACATGCACCAAGTGCAACTGCCCACCAAAGAACATTGTTTTCTGCGCCCGGGATAATCTTGCTTAGATAGGCAACAATAGGAAGCATAGTTGCAGTAAATGGAATGTTGTCAACAAAAGCACTCATTATTGCAGAAACCCACAAAATCAAGCATATGGCAACAGTAAGATTTCCTGCTGAAAGCTGATGAATCCAATCTGCAACTGTAGCAAGAAGCCCTACTTCCTCAACTGCACCAACAATTATAAAAAGAAAGATAAAAAATAAAAGCGTGCTCCACTCAATATCTTTTTCAATAAGTTCAAGCATTTTCACTTTTTTTGTAACAACAGCATATGTGAAAAGAAGTCCTGCACCAAAAAGTGCTGGAATGCTTACTTGCATATGGCATATCCCATGGGTTGCAAAAAAAGCCATAACAATTGCCATTATAAAAGCTCCATAAGTAAGAAGATTTTTGTCAGTGATCTTGTATTCTTCTCTAAGATGGCTAATAAAACCATTGACATCTTCAACTCTACCCTTTTTGTATTCCTTTGAGTAGAAAAATTTGTTGTATAAAACAAGAGCAAGCAAAGCTGCAATACACACAGGAGTGAAAGCATAGACAAACTGCATAAAAGTAAGCCCTGCATATGAGCCAATCATTATGTTTGGTGGGTCACCGATAAGGGTTGCTGTTCCACCAACATTTGATGCCATAATACCGGGAATAAGTAAAGATAAAGGATTAATTTTTAAAGCAATTGCTATCTCTATTAAAACAGGTGTGTAAAGAAGCATTGCTGTCACATTGTCAAGAAATGCAGAAGTCGCTGCAATAAAAAAGCATGAAATTACTGCAAGAATCATTATATTTCCTTTTGCAATTTTATAGGACATGTAAGCACACCACTGAAAAACTCCTGTGTGTTTCAAAACTCCAATAATTATCATCATTCCCATAAGAAGAAATACAACATTCATATCAATTGCCTGAATTGCCCTTTCAAAGGAGATTATATGAAACTCTGGATTCAAGGTGCCAAGTGTATAGGTAATTATAAGCATTGTTGCCGCACCAATCATGGCAGCCACTGTTCTATGAAGAAGTTCAAAAGAAATCAAAGCATAGACAATTAAAAATATTGCAGTTGCAATCCAAAAAGCAGGTCCAATATGACGCTGAATAATTATATCCTTGCTTATATAAAACTCGTTTCCTTTAACTGCAAAATCATCTTTTTTGAAGTCAATGATTGTTTTATTAAATGAGCTTTTTACAATTTCAATCTGAATTTTTGCTGTATCAATTGCATCTTTTGGAAGTTGAAATTTTATCTGGAATGTTGCATGTGAAGATGTAGTAGTTTTATCAATTTCTTTATGGTCTGTAATTATCTTATGTGGCTGCCCATTTACGAGAAGACGGATTTCAGCTTCCTTTACAGGCTCTTTATGGGAATCAAGAATTGTCCCTGAAATATAAAATATATCCACATCTTTTTGAGTTTCTACAGCCAATGCAGAATTATTTAAAATAAAAACCATCACTATTAAAATAAATAGCTTCTTCATTAAGTAGCCTGCTCCTTGCTATTTAACAATTTCTTCTGAAATTGCATCAAATACCTCAACCATTCTTACAATGCCAATAAGCTTTCGGTTGTCTTCAATGACTGGTAATAAAGGCAAATCATAATAAATTAACAAATAAGCAGCTTTTGTAACAGGATCACTGGGATCAACAAAATGTTTCGCTGGAACCATTATTTCACTTACAGGTTTCTGAGCAAGCTTTTTTGATTCCTCTTTAAAAAGGCTGTCCCAGACATTTGTAAGTTCTGTTTGTTCCTTCTGTGGAACTTCTATTTTTGAATGTGACTTAACACATACAGGTTCAAGCCCCTTTAAAATATCCTTAAGTGTAACAATTCCCAAAAGATTATACTTTTCATCAAATACTAATACAGCAAGGGGATTCATATGCTTTTGAGGCTGAATGAAAGAAGCCTTAACAACTTTAATGGTCTGTTCAATACTGAACCAGTAAGGTATATGAGGATATTCAAATATTTCAAGCATTACATCTTTTACTAATTTTGTATGGGACATACCATACCTCCTTGAGTTTTATAATACTTTTAGCTGTAAAGCTATAAATAACTTGTTACCATCTCTCACAGTTGCTCTAATTACATTAAACATTTTAAATGATTCATCTTCAACTGGAATCTGCATTCCTGCTGTCCATTACCCGCTTTCAATTTTTTCTTTAAAAGCTTAAATAATTGAAGGTAAAGCTTTTCATGTCTACTTCTATTAATTAATTCAACCATTTTTTAATGTAGCATAATTTTAAATTAATTTTGAAATCATTTATAATTAAGATAAATGAATTTTTTTGGTTTTTTTAAACATAAAAAGAAAAAAATTGAAGAAAGGGAAAAGTTGAAACAACTTTTAAAGGAAAAATACTTATACTTTCAAAATATTCTCAATGAAAATAATCATGCTTTAAGTATAATGGCAGATCTTGAAGAAAAACTCTCTGGTGAATATATTTTTGATATACATTACATTCAAAGTAATGTGGAAGCTGTATCAAAAGCAGTCTTAGAAATAATAAAAAATTTAAATACTCTTTCTGATGGGAAGTATTCTGAATTAGAGAAAATTTATGCCCAAATTAAAGAAAAAATAGAAAAAATCTTAACTTCAAAAATAGAAATTCCTAAAACTGATTTCACTTTACCCATTGAATCACTTGATCAAAACTCTGTATTAATTGCAGGTGGCAAAATCGCTCATCTTGCAGAACTTAAAAATATTCTCCAGATACCTACTCCAGGGGGATTTTCTATTACATCATACGCATTTATGCAATTTCTTGAGAAAGCTCAGTTAAAAAAGCAAATCTCTGAAATCCTAAACAATATTGAAATTAATAAAATTGATGAACTTAATGCAGCAAGTAAAAAAATTCAAGAATTAATTTTAAATTCAGAAATTCCTCGAGAAATTGAAGATTCAATAAAATTAGCCTATGAAAATTTATGTAAAAAACTTAACAAAAAATGTATGGTCTCTATTAGAAGTAGCGCAATTCATGAGGACTCTGACTTTAGCTTTGCAGGACAGTACTCTTCCTTTTTAAATGTGCCTGAAGAATTAATACTTCAGAGTTACAAAAAAGTTGTTGCAAGTCTTTTTAATCCAAGAGCGATTTTTTATTACAAAACAAAAGGATTTTTCGAAACAGAAATGGTTATGGCAGTAGGAGTTCTCTCTATGGTAAATGCCAAAGCTGCAGGCGTTATTTATTCAAAAAATCCAAATAATCCTGAAAGCGACCATATAATAATAAATGCAGTTAAAGGACTTGGCAAATTAGTTGTTGATGGAACAGTAATACCAGAAACCTATATAGTAAGCAGAAGTGGTGAAATTATAGAAAAAATTCCAGGAAAGCAAAACAAAATGCTTATTTGTAAAGAACACGGAGACATAGAGGAAATTCCTTTGCCTGGCAGTATTTCACAAATTTCCTTAAGTGATGAACAAATTCTGGAACTGTCAAAATTTGCAATAAAAATTGAAGAATATTATAAATGCCCTCAAGATATTGAATGGGCAATTGATGAACAAGACAATATCTTTATTCTTCAAGCAAGACCACTTAAAATAAGTCCTTTAAAGTTAGTTGAACAAAAACTCTTTAAAGAAAAAAAAGTATTACCAACTCCAGTAGAAGGCTATAGAGTTCTTCTTAATAAAGGTATTACTGCTTGTAAAGGAGTAGGATATGGGAAAGCTTTTATTCTGACAAATGAAGAGCAACTTAATGATTTTCCTGAAGGACATATCCTTGTGGCAAGACATACAAATCCAAAATATGTGATTGTTATGAACAAAGCATCAGCAATTGTTACTGATGTCGGAAGTCCAACAGGTCATATGGCATCTCTTTCAAGAGAATATAACGTGCCAACATTAATTAATACTGAGATTGCAACAAAAATAATAAAACATGGGCAGGAAATCACAGTAGATGCTACAAACTGTTTAATTTATGAAGGAAAAGTTGAAAAACTCATTGAATTTTTTAAAGAACAAAAACAACCATTTAAAGAAACATTGATTTATAAAACTCTTGAAAAAGTCCTAAAATTTATTGTACCTCTTTATCTTGTTGATCCTACAAGTGAAGATTTCAAACCTGAAAATTGTAAGACTTTCCATGACATTACAAGATTCTGCCATGAAATGGTTATGCATGAAATGTTTACAATGTGGAATCAATATGAAGAAAGTGAGGTTCATGCTGTCCCACTTATAGCTGATATTCCTATCGGAGTTTTAGTGCTTGACATTGAAGGAGGATTAAAAGAAGGAATAAAAAAGGCTACTCCAAATGATATATATTCAATCCCCTTAAAAGCCATCCTAAAAGGAATGCGCTAAATGCAATGGCCAGGACCTCCTCCTGTAGATGCAAAAGGATTTCTTGAGATGGTTGCTCATACAGTTTCCATCCCTGAAGATGAATTAAAAGAGACAGGTAAAAAAAGTTTTTGCATTGTTACAAAAAATTATATGAACTTCAGCATTCGTCTTGGCTATCACTTTTCAATGATTGAGGCTTACGCAGGAGAAAATATAAACGATAATTATATTAAATTTTTCTTTAAAGGTGGAGGTTCAGGCATTGACAGAAGACTAAGAAGAGTAAAATTGATAACTGAAATCCTTAAAAAAATGGGTTTTAGAGTTTCTACAAAAGAAGATTTTATAGACGCCATATTAACAAAATACGATATACCAACAATTGAAAGAAAACTTGAAATACTTGGAAAATTAACAGCTTACACAAAACAGCTTGATATGGTACTATTCAATGACATAGTTACTCAGATGTATATAGATGAATTTATAAAAAAACACATGCAGGATGAATAAGTTAAATTGCAAATATTACAAACAATGATAAAAAACTAACGGTGGTAAGAAAAATCATCTCAATCGCAGTTCTTAAATCCACACCAAAGGCTGTCGCAAAAATCATACTGAGAATCATTGAAGGCATTGCTGCATCTATAATACAAACATTAAATGGTACACCTGAAAGTCCTGTAAGACTGCCAAAAGAAAACGCAAGAAAGGGTGATATTATTATCTTAATTATTATAGCAGGCAAAAGTAGAGCAAACTTTTGAGGTGAAACTGCTTTAATTGAAATACCAACTATTACGAGCATTAAATAAGTAACATAGCTTGAAATCGCTTTTAAAGTAATGATTAATAAATCCTGTAACGGGATGTTTAACTCTCTCAAGCTGAGCCCGAGTAGCAATCCCCAGATAGGCGGAATCTTAAGAATTGTTAAGAAGGAATCTTTCAGTTTAAAACTCTTTGCCTTTCCATACTTCATGCAAACTGCAACAGCAACTGTCCATGTAAGAGGAGTGCTTGCTAAAAAATCGTAGGTAAAGGCATAACTCATGCCTTCTGCTCCATAAAGCTTTGTTAAAATTGGAAGCCCTATGTAAAGAACATTTCCAAATGCAGAACACATAATGAGCGAACCCATTACTTCAGGCTTAATAGCTCTTTTTAAAGCAATCCTCCGGTAAATCAGCCACGATAAAGCAACGCAACTCAATATTGTAAGATTTGCAACCAGGGAAATCTTTAAATGACTCAAACTGAATGGCATTGTATATGCGGTTTTAAAACACACAAGAGGGATAATGTAATAAAAAACAAAGTAGTTGATTCTATCACGGATTGAATCAATTTTTTCAGGACAAATACCTAAGGCTGTAAAAAGAAATCTCAGGGCTAAACCTGTCAGTATAAACAGAAAAATATCAAAAAGCATATTTTTTAGCAGAACTGAAGTTAAATTCTTTCAGAAAGCTTAAGAGAGTTTTCTATGCAGTCATTAACGCTCACTCCTCTGTAAGCATTACCTGTAAGATAAAGCCCTGGAAATTTTTGAAGTCTCTGCTCAATCTTCATAAGTTTTTCTTCATGACCCAGTTCATACTGAGGAATAGCTTTTTGCCATCGGAATATTTTTATAAAATAAGGCTCTCCTTTGATTTGTAAGATATCTCTTAATTCTGTCAAAGCTGTATCAATAAGTTTTTCATCATTTAGCATTGCAAGCTCTGGTGATCTTCTTCCTCCTATCATGCTTCTTAATAAAACATAACCATCAGGTGCCCTGTTAGGGAAAATGCTTGAATCAAAAAGTGTGCCAAGAATCTTTCTTTTTTCTCTGTAAGGAATTAAAAATCCATATAAGGATGTGCCAAATCCTATTTGTTGCTTTTTAAAACCAAAGGCAACAACGCTTAAAGGTGGATAGGGAATTGTTTTTAAAATATCTGAAATTTCCCAGTCAAGCTCTTTCAATATCTCTGCTGATTCATAAGCAGGACATGCGAAAATAACCTTTTCTGCATCAATCTGTCCATCATTAAAATAAACAGTGTAAAAGCTGTTATTTTTGCTTATGTTTACAACCTTTTTAGCCTTTATAATTTTTGATGAAAGTTTAATTTCAAGAGCATTTATTAAATCTGACATCCCGCCTTTAAAGGACATTAAAACAGCTTCAGGCTGAGCCTTTACATCTTTCTTTTCTTTTTTTAAGGCAAGCAAGCCCTTTATAAGACCACCATATTTTTTTTCAAGATAGTAAACTTTAGGAAAACAGCTTTTCATGCTCATTCGTGAAGGATCTCCAGCATATATTCCAGTTGACATAGCATCAATGAGCTTTTCGTAAAACTCTCTTCCAACTCTACGGGATACAAAGCTTTCAACTGTTTCATCAATTTCTTCTTTTAATGGAGGGATAAAATACTCTCCTATCATTCTTAATTTCCCTGAAAAAGAAAGAAGCGGAGAAAGGAAAAACTTAACAGGATTCTGAAAAACTTTTACAAGTCTGCCATTTATCAGGATGTATCTGACCTGTGAATCCTCACTTCCCTTTAATGGTTCAATACCCAGCTGCTTTGCAAGACAAATTGTTGAAGGCTTATTGTTTAAAAATCCATTAACTCCACCTTCACATAAAAAACCTGATACATTTTCAGTAACTATTTTTCCACCTGCTCTTTTTTCTGCTTCAATTATTTTTATATCAAGTTGAGGGTTTCTTTTCAGTAAAAAGTATGCAAGGCTTAATCCTGAAATGCCTCCACCAACTATAACTACTTCTGCTTTACCCATTTAATTATTGCCTCCACCATGTCTTTTATTGTTGATTTTTCAGGTATTATGCTGACTCTGTAGCCAGCATCTTCAATTGCCTTTGCTGTTGTTTTTCCAATTGCTACAATCGTTACATCTTTAAGCATCTCCTTTACATCGTCCTTGAGGATATCAATCAAGTTCAAAAAACTTGAAGGAGATGTAAATGTGGCAATTGTTATTCTGCCTTCTCTAAGGAATTTCACAAGCCTTTTCCCATGTTCAAATGGTTTTACTGTTTTGTATGTAATTGGTGCATCCACTTTTATCCCAAGTGATTGCATTGTCTCAACAAAGCCTTTAAGGGCAATATTAGAGCGAGGATAGAGGATTCGGCAGGCTGAAGGTTGAAGATTTAAAATTTTTTCCTTAAACATTTTTGTTAGAGCCTCTGAATTATATTCATCAGGAACCAGGTCAGCATTTATCCCGTAAGTTCTTAAGCTCTTTGAAGTTTCTTTCCCAATTGCACAGACTGTAATTCCCTTTAAATCTCTCATATCTCTGCCAAGAGTTAAGAATCTTTCAAAGAAAAATTTAACTGCCCGTGGTGAAGGAAACACTATGAAGGTGTAATGCTCTATCTCTTTTATAGCTCTGTCAAGTTCTTTAAAATCCTCAGGTGGTAAAAAATCAATTGTAGGAAAAACAAACAATTCTGCTCCAAGGTCTTCAAGTTTCAGATATTCATCGGACAGTTGCCTTGTAATGAGAATTCTATGACCATGAAGGGGCTTTTTTTCATACCAGGCGAGTTTCTCTCTGAGCCTTACAACATCGCCAATAACAAGAATTGCAGGTGGTGAAATTTTGTGCTCCTTTGCAAGTGATGCAATCTCTGAGATTGTTCCAGTGATAACTTTTTGTTCAGCTCTTGTTCCCCAGCGGATGATTGCTGAAGGTGTCTCTGTAGACAATCCCTCATCAATTAATTTGTTTGTAATCGTATCAAGATTTCTCACGCACATAAGAAAAATCATTGTTTCAGCCTGATTTGATGCCCTTATATGAGTAAAAATCCTTTCTTGTTTTGAAAGGTCTTCATTACCTGTAATAACTGTAAATGCTGAAGCAACTCTGCGATGGGTAACAGGAATTCCTGCATATGCTGGAACTGCAATAACAGAGCTTATCCCTGGAATTATCTCAAAATCAATTCCTTCATCTGCAAGAACTTCAATCTCTTCACCTCCTCTACCAAATACAAAAGGATCTCCTCCTTTAAGTCTGCATACAATCTTACCTTCCTTTGCCTTTTCAACAAGAACTCTATTTATCTCATCCTGAGTCATCTCATGATGTCCACCTCTTTTACCAGCATATATCAGTTCAGCATCTTTTTTTGCATAGGTTAAAAGTCTTGGATTTATATGAAAATCATAAACAATACAGTCTGCCTGCTGAATTACCCTGATACCTTTCAGGGTAATCAAGCCAGCATCTCCAGGGCCTGCACCAACAAGATAAACTTTACCTTTATTCATCTTTTTCTCTCCGTATAAGTTTCATGAAACTCCTATTTTCTCAAGTATCCTGCTTCCGCCCCTTTCAAGTAGTTCTTTTGCGAGTTCTACTCCAAGATTTTGAGCCTGAGACATGTTTCCTTGACGAAAGCCTCTTATTATAGGCATTTTACCTTCAGGATCACCTATCATTGCAGTTATTTTCAGGCTTAAGGCTGAAGACTGAAGTTTCTCTATTCTTGCATGACAGGCAAGAGGAACCTGACATCCTCCTCCCACAACAGATAAAAATGCTCTCTCTGCAAGAACACAGATTGCTGTCTCTTCATGATTAAGGGGTTTTATAATTTCATTTACAAAATCATCATCAATTCTTGTTTCAATACCGATTGCTCCCTGACCTACGGCAGGAATCATTAAATCCTCTGAAAGAGGCTCTGTAACCATGTGCTCAAAACCCATTCTTTTTAATCCAGCCATTGCAAGGACAACTGCATGAAATTTGCCTTCTTTAAGCTTTCTTAATCTTGTATCCACATTGCCTCTCAGGGAAGCTATATTTAAATCACCTCTTAATGCTTTAAGCTGAACACTTCTTCTGAGACTGCTTGTTCCAACAACAGCTCCTTTCTCAAGCTCTTTTAAAGATTTCCCATTAATGCTTATAAAGGCATCTTTGGGGTCTTCTCTTTCACATATGGCAGAAATATGTAATCCTTCTGGAATCTCTACTGGAACATCTTTCATGCTGTGAACTGCGATGTCAACTCTACCTGAAAGCAATGCCTCTTCTATCTCCTTTACAAACAAGCCTTTGCCACCAATTTTTGCCAGAGATGCATCAAGAATTTTATCTCCTGTTGTTTTAATCTTTTCTATCTCAATCCTTAATTCTGGATAAAGATTTTCAAGCTTTTCCTTAACCCAGTTTGCCTGCCAGAGTGCAAGTTTACTGCCCCGTGTTCCAATGACTAACTTATTCCTCGTCACTGTCAAGTCCAAATAACCTCCTTGCTGCAAAAATAAGAATTTCATTGCTATCACAGTTATTTTTCAATGCCACTGTTGGAGAATGCATTATCTTGTTTATTATACTTTGAGTGAGATAATCCACAGAAGATAAAACCTCTGGCGGAAGCTCTTTAAAACGGGATTTGAATTTTTTAAGCTCTTCCTGCCTTATCTGTTCAGCCTTATTTCTGATTGAAACAATAACTGGCACGCTTTGAAGTGAATTAAGCCACTGAAAGAACTTTTCTGTTTCTTCATCTACAATATTTAAAGCTTTCTCTGCCTCTCTTTTTCTTTCAAGAATGTTAGAGTCCACCACATCCTGAAGGTCGTCTATGTTGTAAAGATAAACATTGTCCAGATTATTGCAGGCAGGGTCAATATTTCTTGGCACTGATATGTCAATTAAAAACAAAGGTTTATACTTCCTTAAAGGCATAACTTCTTTAATCATCTGCTCTGTTATGACATAATTGGGAGCACCAGTGGAACATATGATAATGTCACACCTCGCAATCTGCTCTTTAAGGTTTTCAAATGCAACTGCACTGCCACTGAACTCTCTTGCAAGCTCTTCTGCACGGGCATATGTTCTGTTTGTAACATAAACATTTTTTATTCCGCTTCCTATGAGATGACGCATTGCAAGCTCTGCCATCTCACCAGCTCCCACAAGAAGAATGGATTTCTTTGAAAGCTCATCAAAAACTTTCTTAATAAGTCCTACTGCTGCATAGCTTACAGAAACAGGATTTTCTCCAATTCTCGTTTCATTTCTCACCCTTTTAGCAGTAAAAAGTGCCCTATTCATTAAATGATTGAGTATTAAAGAAGTAGCCCTCTCTGAAAGTGCTATCTCATAAGAGTCTTTCACCTGTCCTGTAATCTGGGGTTCTCCAACAATCATTGAGTCGAGGCTTGATGCAACCTTGAAAAGATGACTTACTGCATCTCTGTCAGTGTAAATGTAAAGATACTTTTCAAAATCTTTTACTGGAATATGGTGAAACACTGAAAGAAAATGCTTAATGTTTTCTATAATTTTTTCATTTCCCTCGTTAGAGTAAGCATAAACTTCAACCCTGTTACATGTTGAAAAGATTACAGCCTCATTAATACCCTCAGTCTGAATTAATCTCTTTAATCCTTCTCTGATACTTTCCTGTGTATTAAAGGCAAGCTTTTCTCTTATCTCAACAGGGGCTGTCTTATGATTCAATCCTAAAACTATCAGGTTCATAGCCTTTTATGAAAACTCTCTGTTAAAAGATTTATACCAAAAAAGCCAAATATAACAAGAAGAAAACCTATTATTGTAAGATAGGCTGCTTTTTTCTTTCTCCAGTCTTCTTTTACTCTAAAATAAAAAATAGTAAGATAAACAATCCATATCAAGAAACTCCATATTTCCTTCGGATCAAAATGAAAACCAAGTAAATTGATATATTTAATCATACCTAAGACAATGGCAAAGGTATAAATGGGAAATCCCCAGAATATAAGACGATAGTTTATTTTGTCAAGAACCTCAAGACTTGGAAGAATTCTATCAAGCCCTCCAAATTTTTTGAATTTTATTGCTCTTTCCTGAATAAGATAAAGAACGCTGAAAACAAATGCCATGCTGAATAAAGCTATGCCAAAAACAGCCATCAAAGCATGAATATCAATTAAAAGACTTTTTAACTCAGGCTTAATAAAAGGAATGTTTCTCGGGAAAAAAGCACTTACAAACATGAAGGTAAAAATCAGAATCACTCCAAAATTTAAAACCCTTGCTTTGTATGAAAATCTAATGCAGAGAGATATTAAAAGAATGCTCCATGCAAAAAATGAGATCGCCTCATGCATTGAAAAAACAGGCGCTTGTCCTGATTTTATGTATCTTATAGCAAAATAAACCGTATGAAGAGTGAAACCTCCCATGCTCAGTAAAAAAACAGCTCTGTCAAGGTCGTCCTTTTTTCTAATAATTCCGGCAAGACTTAAAAGAAAGCCAGCGAAATAAAAAGTGAGAGCGAGTTCAAAAAATACTGTTCCCATCAGAAACAGCCAAGCTCACACTTACGGATTTTTATATTGAGTTCATTCGCTGCTCTTCCAACTTCAATATAGGGAACTCCTATTTCTTCAGCAATCTTTCTTGCTTCTGCACATGTAATCTTTCCGCTATTGCTTCTTTCTTTAAGAAGCTTTTCAATGAGTTTTCTTTGCTGAATTGTTTCAATCTCTTCCATAACTTCCTCCATAGAGTATTTTCCTTCAATAACTATATCAGCTATCTCTAAAATAGCTTTACCTGAAGGTTTTATGTGCTCATCATTTTGACCTTTAAGAAATATTATAACATCAGGCTGCATAATTCTTACCAGAGAATTCCCCTCAATAATGAAAACAACCCTTTTTTTATCATTCTGGTATATATGACCCAAAAACTCCTTTTTTAACCTTTCAGCAATCTCTGGTAAATCATTTTCTGTAGCCTTTACCAAGTAAACATAGTCTGCTCCAGCTTTTTTTATCCTTGATGTGTCTTTTCCTTCTGTTTCAATAATTGAAGGCTCTTTAATAATTGAGGAATAGAGAGATGTTTTTGTATATTTTACTGCAATAATATTGATTTGAGCAGGAAATTGTTTTTTTAATATTTTTATAAAACTTTCTATGAAAAGGGTCTTACCAGTTCCACTTTTACTTCCTCCCACTCCTATACTTAGAGAAAAAAACATTCTTAAGAACTCTTTAACATAACCTCAATCTCTTCTAATCTGGTTTCATGTTCTTTAAGTTTATTTGATATGACCGTTTTTTCCTCATAAAGATCCTTTAAAATTTTTATCATCGTGTCATTCTGTCTTGCTATAAAATCAAAGTCATAGAATCTTAATTTACTTTTTATCTCAACAATCTGTCTCTCCAATTCATACAAATAAAGCCTTACTCCTTCTCTTATTTTTTCAATAGCATCACTTAACCGCCTTTCAAACTCAAGAAAGTCATCCTTCGTTGCAAAGGCTTTCAGGTCCTCCTTCGTTGCAAAGGCTTTCAGATCTTCCTTCGTTGCAAAGGCTTTCAGATCTTCCTTCGTTGCAAAGGCTTTCAGATCTTCCTTCGTTGCAAAGGCTTTCAGGTCCTCCTTCGTTGCAAAGGCTTTCAGATCTTCCTTCGTTGCAAAGGCTTTCAGGTCATCCTTCGTTGCAAAGGCTTTCAGATCTTCCTTCGTTGCAAAGGCTTTCAGGTCATCCTTCGTTGCAAAGGCTTTCAGATCTTCCTTCGTTGCAAAGGCTTTCAGATCTTCCTTCGTTGCAAAGGCTTTCAGATCTTCCTTCGTTGCAAAATTTTTAAGCTCTTCCTTTAATTCATTTTTTAAAAGATTGATTTCCTGTCTTACTGCCTCTCTTATTAAATTTGATAAGGTTTTCTCATCCATAACAATCTCCTTAAGTTAGAGTTAGAATAGATAATTATAATAGACTTGTGCTATAAATAGTCAATTGTGGGAAAAAGCTATTTAACTCCAAATTAAATTCCGTATTTTTCACTTAATCCTGAGTCTTGATTTTTTCAGAAGACTTCATTTAACTTATCATCGTAAATATCACCCATGCTTTGAACCATAATGTTTGGTTCAGAAAGAAGAAAGGTATTATAATGAATCTCATTCGCAGGAAATTTGTTTTGATTTTACTTCTTATCATTGCAGTGCTTGTTTTCGGAACAGCAGGATATATGATTATTGAAGATATGAAGTTTATTGATGCATTTTATATGACTGTAATTACTCTCGCAACAGTTGGTTTTAAAGAAGTTAAAGACCTTGATGAGCCTGGTAAAATTTTTACAATTATTCTTATATTGAATGGTTTTAGAATCTTTACCTATAGTCTTACCACAGGAGCTAAAATAATAATTGAAGGAGAAATAAAGGAGGTTTTCAAAAAAAGAAGAATGAGAAAAAAAATTGATGGATTAGCACAACATTACATTGTATGTGGCTATGGAAGAATGGGAAGCATTATAGTTAAAGAACTTAAGGCTAATAATATGCCAGTTGTAGTTATTGAAAAAAATAAAATTAATCTCCCTGAAGATGAAGAATTTGTATATGTAGAAGGTGATGCAACGCATGACGATGTTTTAAAGTCTGCAGGGATAGAAAAAGCTAAGGGACTTATTACAGTTCTGCCATCAGATGCAGAAAATCTTTATGTAGTTTTAAGTGCACGGGAATTAAACCCTGATCTATTTATAGTAGCAAGGGCAATTGATAAAGAAGCAGAATCTAAACTTAAGAGAGCTGGAGCAGACAAAGTAGTATCTCCTTATTTTATCGGTGGACTTAGAATTGCCCATACAATTTTGAGACCTACTGTAGTGGATTTTATTGAATTTGCAACCCGTTCTGAACATATTGAGATTCAGATAGAAGAAATAAAAGTTTCTTCAGGTTCAGGTCTTGTCGGAAAAACAATTGCCCAGAGTGGTATAGGAAGGGACATTGGAGTCATCATACTTGGAATAAAAAGAGCAGATGGAAGAATGAAATTCAATCCAACATCGCAAACTCTTATTAAAGAAGGAGACACATTGATTGTAATAGGACAGACTGATAAACTTTCCCTACTTGAAAAACTTGCTAAGGAATAACTTTCTCAATCAGCCTCAAGGTTTTTTCTGTTGCACCTGATTTATTCAAAAAAAGTTGATAGGCTCTATTACCTATTGTCTGTCTTAGTTCTGAATTTTCTGCTAATTCTTTCAAAATTTCTGGTAAAGAGGCTTTATCAATCATTATACATGCTTTGTGATTTAAAAATTCTTCTATGAATGGAAAATTATGCATAAAGGGACCGCAGACTATAGGTTTCCTCCAATAAGCTGGCTCCAGAGGATTTTGCCCTCCATGGGCAATAAAACTTCCTCCTATAATTGCAATATCACAGATACGATAAAGACTGCCAAGTATTCCCATCTGATCAACAAGGACAACATAGGCTAAAGGTTTAACACTGAAGACAGAAGGCATTTCACTTAATTTTGAAAAAGAGATTTCTTTACTTGACTCAGCAATTTTTCTCTTTATAAGAGTTTCAACTACTTCAAATCTTTCTGGATGTCTTGGTGCAATTATAAGAGTGCCAGTAATATTAAGCTTGAGGAAAGCATCTAAAATAATCTCCTCTTCTGGTTCATGGGTGCTTCCCGCAAGGATAACAGGTTGTTCAATAGCATTTTCCCAAGGAAAGTGAATCTCCCTTAACTCAATGTCAAACTTCATATTCCCTGTCACATGGATTTTTTGTTCCTCTGCACCAATATTTAAAAATCTCTCCTTGTATCTCTCTTCCTGAACACACAGTAGAGTCAATCGTTTAAGTAAAGACTTAATGAAGAACTTAATCTTACTATAGCCGTTAAAAGATTTATCACTCATTCTTCCATTTACAAGGATTACGGGAATTTTTTTAGAAGAGATTCTTATCAAATTAGGCCAAAGTTCTGTTTCAGTGAGAATCAGTGCAACAGGCTTAAAATGTCTTAAAGTTTTATTAATTGCAAATGGAATGTCAAAAGGTATATAAATTACCTTCACATTGTGATTCTTAAATCTATCCTGAGCTATCTTCTGTCCAGTGTCAGTGATTGTGCTTAGAATTATCTCATACTTACTGGAAAGCTCTTTAATCATCCTTGATACAGCCACTACTTCTCCAACTGAGACCGCATGAATCAATATTTTAGGCTTGAATACTTCAATCTTGTCATTTTTTTTAAAAAATCCGAATTTTTCCCTTATCCATCTTTTTCTTAAAGAAACAGGTCTTTTAAAGTATTCAAAAGGAAGCAGAAACATTAGAGCGACTAAATATAAAAAACTGTAAATTAAAAAAGTTGCTTGCATATCTCCGAAACTTCCAGGGAAGCTTTTTTCCCGACAAAATATTTTCTGATGCTGTCAAGAAAATTAATAATCTTTTCTCTGTAAGCATTGTCATAAAGTAAAAGATTAACCTGTTCTGCGATTATTTTCGTATCAAACTTCTGAATAAATTCAGGCACTCTAACATCGCCCAGATTCATAAAATCAGCAATAACATTAGGCAAAGTAATGTGTTTCACGCCTTTAATGATAGCTTTACCAATAACGTATGATAGAGGATTTAACCTATAAATAACAACCATAGGAATTTTAAGCAAAGTTGCCTGAAGTGTGGATGTGCCTGATGTAATTACTGCAACATCGCTCATTGCCAGTGCAGTAAAGGATTTTTCTTTCAAAATTGTTACATTTCCTGAAGATGTGATTTTCTTAAGAGTGCTTTCACTGAATTCAATATTTGGTGCTTTTGGAATTATGAAATGGTAGGAAGGGAAAATCTTTATAAGTTCTAACATTAAAGGCATTTTTCTCTTTATTTCAGAAGGTCTGCTACCAGGCATTAATGTGACTACTGTATCCTGACTAATTCCGTATTTTTCTCTTAAAAATTTTCTATACTGTGTATGTTCTTCATCTGGCAATTCCTCTATCATAGCTTCAAACATAGGATGACCAACAAATTTCACAGGAACACCTGCTTTTTTATATATAGTTTCTTCAAATGGTAAAACAACAGCCATAAAATCAACAACTTTCCTGATGATATTTATTCTTCCATGTCTCCATGCCCAAATCTGAGGACTCACATAATAAAGAACCTTTTTTCCCATTTCCTTAGCTTTTTTGGCAAGAGTAAGATTAAAATCAGGAAAATCAATTAATATAACACCCTGAACTTCTTTCAAGGCTTTTGTAGCAGCTTCCATATTTTTTCTTATTTTTTTTATATGTCCGAGCACCTCAAAGCCACCAAAAGAATGGGTAATCTCTCCGATAAGCTTCACTCCAGATTGAGCCATGTATTTACCGCCTATTCCAATAAGTTCAAATTTTTCTTTAAGATATGAAGCAAGCAAAGAACCGTAAAGCTCTCCTGATGATTCACCTGCAACTATTAAGAGTTTTGCAGACATCTCAATATAATCTGTGATATTTCATAAACTTCCTCATCGGGAAGTTCAGGATACATTGGTAAAGAAAGAATCTCTCCTGCTACAGCCTCTGCAACAGGTAAGTCCCCTTCTTTATAACCAAGAAAATTTAAGGCTTTCTGCAAATGCATTGGTTGAGGATAGTAAACTACTGAAGGAATTCCATGATTTGATAAAGTTTCTTTTATTTTATCTCTCTTTGAAGATCGAATACTGTAAAGATGATATACATGATAGAAATTATCCTTGTCTTTCGGCGTTATTACAGCATCACTTAAAAGTTTAGTGTAAAGAAATGCTTTTTTTCTTCTTTGCTCGTTGTATTCTTCTATATGCTTCATTTTAATCCTTAAAATTCCTGCTTGAATTTCATCAAGCCTTGAATTTAAACCAATGGTTTCATGAAGATATCTTCCTCTGGAACCATGATTTCTGAGTATCTTTATTTTTTCTGCTATTTTCATATCGTTTGTAACAACCATTCCACCATCACCAAAACATCCGAGATTTTTGCTTGGATAGAAACTAAAACAACCAGCATCACCAAAACTTCCTACTTTTTTATTTCCAATTCTTGCGCCAAAAGCCTGTGCAGCATCTTCAATTACTTTTAAGTCGTATTTCCTGGCAATTTCATTTATCTTTATCATATCTGCTGGAGCTCCGAATATATGAACTGGAATAATTGCCTTTGTTCTTGGAGTAATCTTTTCTTCAATTTTCTCAGGATCAATATTGTAAGTATCCTCTTCAATGTCAACAAAAACAGGCTTTGCTCCCACATAAAGAATAGCTTCAACTGTGGCAAAAAAAGTAAAAGGAGTTGTTATTACTTCATCTCCATAACCTATGTCTAAAGCTTTAAGAGCAAGATGAAGGGCATCTGTGCCTGAGGCAACTCCAATTGCATCTGCTACACCAAGATATGATTTGACTTCCTCTTCAAAGGCTTTTACATTTTTGCCAAGAATATAATGGGAACTTTCAAGAATTTCATTTATGCATGTGATAATCTCATCTTTGATATTTCTGTATTGTGTTTGCAAGTCAATAAATGGTTTCATCCTATCTCCCTTCGTTTATTTTATCTATTATTTTGAGCACTTCAATTATTTCCTGAGGAGATGCTGCCTGTTGAGAAAACTTTTTTTGTTTTACTGAGTTTAAAAAATCTCTTATTTCCTCATATAAAGGATGACTGTCTACATTATGCACAGGAATTTCATTAATCTTACCATCTTTATCAACTTCTTTTAATTTTTTATTTATCAAATCAGCATAAATTACACTATTTTGCTGCACAGCAGAGATTTCTCTGCAAAACTCCGAGGAAACTCTACTTGCTGTAAGATGAGCTTTAGTAATTCCTTTCTGTGTCTCAAACTCCATCCAGACAGAGGCATAATCAATCCTTGAAGTTATAATACTCTGGGTAAATACTTTTATATCTGTCAACTCAAAATCTCCAGATTTTTTAAGCATCATCCATATTAAATCAAGGTCATGTATCATAAGATCATAAGTAACATCTGTATCAGTGGCCCTTCCAACAAAAGGAGATACTCTTTTTGTTTGAATAAAAAAAGGTTCTTTCAAATGTTCAAAGAAAGTTTTCACTACAGGATTATATCTTTCTATTAATCCAGCCTGAATTATTACATCTCTTTTTTTTGCCTCATCAAGAAGCATCTCTGCAAAAACAGGTCTTCCAGTTAAAGGCTTTTCTATAAAAATTGCTTTACCATGTTTTATTAAATCCATTCCTATATCAAAATGAGTTATTGTTGGTGTTACAACAAAAAAAATAGGAGTAAATTTCAATAAATCCGCATAATCAACATAATATTTCAATTTATACTGCTGTGCAACTTCTTTAGCTTTTTCTACATCTTTATCTACAATACCAACAATCTCCACATCAGGCATCTGAGTGAGCATTTTTATATGTCTTTGTCCAAAATATCCAGCACCTATCACCGCTACCTTAAATTTCATTTAGGATTTTTTCAACCTCCTGTTTTGCTTTTTTAAAACCATACTGTTTCAAAATTGACACAATTTTCTTTGAAGCAATTTTTTTAAAAATTTCCTGCCTTCTTTTAGTTTCAGGGATTTTTTTCTGAATTTCTTTTCTAAGCTTTTTAAGATATCTCAAATATAATGCAAATTCTTTGCCATATGATTTTGAGATTTCATCCCTGAGAAGTTTACTCAATGCGGGAAAATCAGTAGAAATAGCTATGGTTAAATCTGCTTTATTAAAAATTGCTGGAACATTATACAACAAACCGCCAATTTCTGAGACATCTGTAGCAGTGACACAGTTTACCAAAAATTTAGCATTCTTTACTATCTGAGCATTAAGTTTCTCATCTGATGTAGCAGCCACAACTAAAATCGCATCATCAATGTCTTCTTTACTGAATTGCTTTTTTATATACTCTATCTGACCTTTTTCAACGATTTTTCTTATGTTCTCGTTAATTTCAGGACTTATTAGTGTTATTCTTGCTCCATAATGAAGCAGTGTTTTTATCTTTCTTTCAGCAACCCTACCACCCCCAACTACAACACACTTTTTACCTTTTATGTCAATAAAAGCTGGAAAAAGCTTAGCCATTTATTGAATTTTAAGTCCTTCTGCTTTTTTTGCAAAATGACTGTCTGGAAATTTTTCCTTTAAAAGCTGAATATACTGCTTTGCCATGTCTGTCATATTGAGATTTTTATATGAATCTGCAAGTAAATAAAGAGTTTCATCAAGATTTTTAAAATCTGGATAGTTTTTCAAAATTCCCTCAAATCTTCCAATAGCAGCTTTATAAGAGCCTTTTTTGTGATAAAATTTACCAATTAAAAGCTCGCCCTCTGCAATAATGTTCCTACATTTCTGAATTCTCAAAGGAAGAATTTCTCCATAAGGATGTCTTGGATACATCTTTTCAAGCTTTAAAAATTCATTCAGTGCTTTTTGAGCAGTGCCTGCTCCTCTTTCAGCACCTTCTATCTGTCTGAAATAAGCCATTCCGATGCTGTATTGAGCATAAGGAGCATAGGTAGATTCAGGGTAAAGTTCCAGGAATCTTCTGTATTCAGTAATTGCAAGCTCAGGTTCATCTTCTTTTAAATACGACTCAGCTATCTTGAGCTGAGCAAGAGGAGCATACTCCTTTGCTGATTCTCTGTTTTTTATTTCAAGAAGAAGTTTTCTTGCCTCTTCATACTCTTTTTTACTTATAAGTTCATCTGCTTTCTTTAGATAAACTACAGGATCAAACTCTTCTTTTTTAATAGCCTCTTTCCCACCACAACTAAGGAGTAAAGAAAAAATAACAATCAAAACAAATAATTTAATGAGTGTTTTCATTGGGATACCCCTTGTTCTTTAGCATTTATTAAAACTTTTAAACTTTAGTTTAGTCAAGCTGTTCTTCTTATTTCAAATCCCTTCAATCCTTCAGGTTCTTCCCATATTATCTCAATATTGTCAACCCTTGCATAAGGCGGTCCTTCCTTGCATCTTTGAATAGCATGAGAGATCGCATTCTCATCACCTTCAAATACTGCCTCAACTCTTCCGTCTCTTAAATTTCTCACCCATCCATTTAATTTTAAAGAATGAGCAACTTCCTGTGTGAATGCTCTGTAAAAAACTCCCTGAACCCTTCCACTTATAAAAAGATGCGCTCTTTTCATTGTTCACTCCTTAATATCCTCTTAAAACTCTCAATCTCCTCTGTGCATCTGCTTCCCAGCCACGCTTTCCATCAGTAAATTGCAGTGCTGTGGAGAGATTTTCTATAGCTTTAGCCCTATTTCCCACTGCCTGATAATCAACACCAAGATAGTAATATGTATCAGGATTTTCACTAACTAATTTTTTAGCTTTTTCAAGAGTATTTATACTGTCATTCCATCTTCCTGTATGAGTCAAAGCTACTCCTTTTATAAGCAATGGATAGAAATAAAGACTGTCAAGCTGTATAGCTCTATTAGCATCGTTTATTGCTTCAGAGTATCTTTTTAAATTTAAATTTACAAGTGCTCTATAAGTGTATGCCTGATTACTTCCATAAACTGCTATTGCCTTATCAAGAAGACTTAAAGCCTCTGAGTAATTATGGAATTTTATGTATTTCTTTGCTCTTTCAACATAATCATAAGATTCTTTAGTAGATCTAAGAATTGATTGAATCCTATGAAAATTTTCGCTATCCTGCTTAAGTCTATAAGAATCAGGATACTGTCTTGAAATCATTTGCTGAACATTTTTTATTCTTGTATCAGGCAGAGGATGAGTGCTCAGCCATTCAACATTTCCACCCTTTTGCATTGCTTTGAACTTTTCAAACATGCTTAAAAGGCCTTCTGGATCATAGCCAGCCTGATAACTGAATTTTACCCCAAGAGAGTCTGCTTCATTTTCCTGATCACGGCTAAATTTAAGCTGAAGAAGTCCTGATGAAACCTGGGCAAGACTCATTACTGCATCAGCATATTTACTTTCATGCAATGCTATGCCAAGAATGTTTAAAAGAATATTCATTCCATAAGTTTTTTCCAGAAATTTGGCATGATGTCTTGCATTGATATGTCCAAGTTCATGTGCAAGGACTCCCACGAGTTCGCTTTCTTTATCCATTTTTAATAAAATCCCTCTTGTTATAAAAACCGGTCCTCCGGGCAGGGCAAAAGCATTTATTTCAGAAGAGTTTACAACATAAAAACGGTAATCAACTTTTCTTGGTGTAATTGAAGCAATCTTTTCTCCAATCCCTCTTATATAGTTCTGAACTTCTCTGTCAGGATATAAACCATCATTTTCATTTATTGCAGAGGCAATGATCTGATGCCCAATGGATATCTCCTGCTCAGTAGAAAGCAGAGTGTAAACTTTCTTACCAGAAAGAGGGTCTATCTCCTGAATACAAGCAAAAAGTAAAAAAGGTAAAAAGAAAATGAAAAACTTAAAAAATCTCTTCTTCATTGACAACTTCATTTTTTATTTTACTTACAAGCTCCTGTAACGCAGGAAAAACATCAGTGCGAAGCCTGCCTGCCACAAGCACCTTCATTATATCATCACCAATTTTTAATTCTCCCTCATTTATCCAGACTTTAATCTCTACAATTCCTTGTTGCTTTTTAATCTCTTCAATGAGCATATTTAACTTTTTAGCATTATAAGAAAGACGCATACCCCTCACAGGTTTTCCATTTTTAGAAGTTGCTCTGACAATTCCATTATGAATAAGAATCATTCCTATGGAACTGCTTTCAGGATGTCTTTTTATTTCACTGATCCAGTTCTCAATCATTTAATAGAACTATATTATCACAAAAATAATTAATCTTTAAAGTCATAAAATGAGATTAAGAATTGTCATTGAAGTTGTTGAAAATGGTAAAAAAATGATATACTTAAACTAAATTTTTAATGTTTGAACAGACTTCAGAAGATTTATGAAAGAGTATAAGTTCAAACCAATTGGGTATGTAAAAACTAAAGCAGAAAGCCTTCCAAGACACTGGAGTGTCTCTGATGTGGAAGGAGAGATTGTTATTAAGCCAGAGTATCAGCCTGGATTAAGGGATATAAAGGCAGGAGATAAAATAGTTGTCATATTTTGCTTTCACAAATCTCCTGCATTCAGCCCTGAAAAACTTATTCAGAAGCCACCGCATTTAAACGAAACAAGAGGGGTTTTCAGCACATGTTCACCTCACAGACCAAATCCAATAGGACTTTCTGTGCTTGAAGTTATTGATGTAAGAGATAACATAATCAAAGTAAGAAGACTTGATATGTATGATGGAACTCCGATTCTTGATATAAAACCCTACATTGAATACAAACCAGAAGGAGAATAAATGAAAAAAACATTATTTTCAGGAAATTTCAAGTTTTTAAACAGTCTCAAATAAATTAAACTCAAATGAATTAGAGAGGTAAAAATGCGACTTAAAATTAAATTCTATCATCCTGAAAAATCCTTTATCACCCTACCCTGCCATTACAACGAAATCATTCAGGGATTTATATATCATCATCTTGAATCTCATATTGGAGAAAATCTTCATGACAGAGGCTTTAAAGACCCTGAGACACAACGAAGGATGAAATTTTTTACCTTTTCAAGGCTTATTCCCTCTGAAAAAGCCCATGTAAAAGAAGGTAAGATATACTTGTATGGCAATGTAAGTCTAATTATCTCATCTCCGTTTAATGATTTTATTCAATCCTTTGCAATGACTCTGCTTAAAGCTGGCACATTAAGAATTGGCAGTGAAAACATGATTTTATCATCAGTACAGGTAGAAGGACCACCTGCTTACAAAGACAGAATCTATGTTAAAACTCTTTCACCTATCACTGTTTATAGCACCCTTGAAACCGCTAATGGAAAAAGAAAAACCTACTATTACTGTCCCTTTGAAAAAGAGTTTGAAAAATTGTTAATTAAAAATTTGCAAAGAAAGCTAAGAACATGGCGAGGAAGCACAATACTGGAAGGCTCAATAAAACCTTACAAAGTAAACTCAAAAGACCAGAGGATCGTTATTTACAAAAACACAGTGATAAAGGGATGGGATGGAGTATTTGAACTCAATCTTCCAGAAGAACTTTTTACAATGGCTTTTGAAGCAGGCATTGGCGCAAAAAACTCCCTTGGCTTTGGATGTATAGAGGTATGGAGAAGCGAAAGAAAAGATAAAGAATGAATTGAAGCAAAATTAAGCCTCATCCCCTCCATGGGATTGATACAGAGGGAGAGACTTTGATATGATTTAAAGTAAAAAAGGAAAATGAAGGAAGTAAGTTGAGAATGGAAGTTTTCCAGAAAATTTTTGGATTTAAGCCTTATGAGTTTCAAATTAAAGTGTCGGAGGAAATATATCAAGGAAATCTTCCAATTCTGTTTAAAGCTCCAGCAGGCTCTGGAAAAACAGAAGCAGTTTTAGTGCCCTTTTTATCACAATTTATCAATAATAAGTTTGAAATAGCACCTTGTATGATTTATGTATTGCCGATGAGAGTTCTTGTAAATAGTATCGCAGAGAGAATTAAAAAATATGCTGAAAAAATTTCTCCACACATTACTGTTAAAGTCCAGCATGGCGATATCCCAATTCGCCATTTTTTAGAGGTCTGCCGTTTTGTCAACGAAACCCTTGATTATAAAGCAAGCGATTATGAGGCAAGAGATACGTTTAATTGATTTGTATGAATGCGTTTTATATGCTGATAGAAAACCAGAAAACATTCAGGTAAGAAATAGCAAACCAGTAACCTTAGTTGTGGTTGACTTTTCTATTGGAGAAGGTAAAAGAAAAGGATAGAATCCAAGACAGCATTAACAATACTAATTTTAAAGAAAATTCAATAGATGTTGACATAGGTGTAGCATGGATGCTTTTTGAAAATAAAATCTTAAAATACAAGGTTAAATATGACATTGATTCTAAAAAATGGTATTTTGAAGAGATAAGAAAAATTACCCCATTTAGCAAGTATATTCTTGAGAAAAATGATTATGATGAAAACATAGGAGTGAAAAATGACACATCATATTTTATTTAAAAGTGCTCCAGATGAAAGCTATACTGATCACATTGAAAAAGCATTAGAGAAATTCGAAGTAATTTATCCTTTATTTGAAAAGACAATTTTAAGGATTTTTAATTTAAGAGATGCATCTGTCTGCAAAGATATATTAAAACAGATAGTTTTGTTTCACGACCTTGGGAAACTGACAAAAAAATGGCAGGAAAATTTACGTACAAATAAAAAGCTTCCATCTCATGCTCCAATTGGTGCAGGGTTTCTTTATAAAAAATTAACAAATGAAGATGTAGATGAAAATTTAAAAAATGCAGTAATTTTTGCTATAGCAATTCATCATACTGATAGCGGACTTCTTGGAGATAATATCGAGAGACCTGATGTACAAGCGATTGTTGATGGAATAGCTGACTTTGATGGAAATATAGATTGGCATAAAGAAATAGATAAATTGGATAAAAAATATTTTCCAAATGAAGCAAAAAGTCTTAAAGTTGCGGATTTAAAAGATATGGCAAGAGATCTAAGAGTCTGGGCTAAAGGTTGCAGGCTGTTAGAACAGCATCAAAGAAGGCTTCAGGCATATTTAATTCATCACATATTAAAACTCTGCAATATTTCTGCTGCAGTGGAAAGAAAAGGATATCTGAAAGAAGATGACAAAGATTGCTATGGTGGATGGTTAATGGTGGAGGATATTGTAAAATATGTTAATAGTGTGAATGTAAGGAGGTGAGCAAATGAACAGATGTAGTCTTTTATGCCAAGTCATAACGCCAATGTTTATAGCAGGAGCGGATAGTAGAACTCCTGAGTTAAGACCATCTGAATTTAAAGGTATGATGAGGTTTTGGTGGAGGGCAATAAGGGCTGAAAGTGATATTGATAAATTGAAAAAAGAAGAGGCAGAGATTTTCGGTGGGACAGGAGAGAAGGAAGGAAAAAGCAAGGTAAGGATAAAAGTGATTCCTCAGCGAGCCCATCAGTTCATTGGATGGAATTTAAAAAATGACTATGGTTTAGATTGGCACTTTGATAAAGATACTCAATCATTGGCAGGGAAGGATGCTGGAATAGGATATTTACTTTATTCAACGGTTTTGCCAAGACAGGAAAGAAAATTTATAAAAGATGGATTTGAATTTAATATAGAGCTATCCTCCTTTGATGAAAAATCTTTCAAAAATGCTATTGCCTCTCTCTGGGCATCAATTTATCTTGGTGGTTTTGGAACAAGGGCAAGAAGAGGTGGAGGAAATATTATTGTAAAAAAGATAGAAGGTGAGACATATGGAATTAATTTTATCCCCAAAGGAAGCAGTTCAGATGAAATTTTCAATTGGTTAAAGGGAAATCTTCATAAATGTTTTGAAATCGTAAGAGGAGGCCTTCCTTCAAATTTTGTTTCAGAATATTCAAATCTATCTTTTTCAAGAATAATTATCTCCAACCAGCTATTTCCTAACTGGAAAGATGCTTTAAATAATATAGGCAAGATTTATTTAGATTTTAGGAAAGAACATAAATCTAATGTTTTAGATACAGCAGTCTTTGGATTACCAAGAAAACATGCCATTGCTGAAAAAGGGAACATAAAAATAAATCGTCGGTCATCTCCATTAATTTTTAAATTAATTAAAACAATAAATGGTTTTGCTTGGCTTGTTATACGCTTATCAAGTGAGTTCTTAGAAGAAGGAACAATTATAAAAGCTGGTAGTAGGATTCAAAAACCAGATTATAAACTCATTGATGAATTCTGGAATGAATTAAAAAATAAAGGTAAGGAATATATTTTATCACAGCCAAAAATTTTAAATAATATTATTCATAAGATAGAAAACCAAATTTTACCTAAAAAGATAATTCTTTTCGGTTCAAGGGCAAGAGGAGATGCTCATAGAAACGCAGATATTGATATTGCAGTTGAGAGCGGAAAATTCATAGGTGGAATAGATATCATTGCTCCAATAGATATAGTTGATTTAAAAAAAGCAAATAAAGAACTTAAAGAAAAGATAGAAAGAGAAGGAATAATAATTTATGAGAGAAAGGGTTAAAAGAACATTTTTTGATTTTGAAAAAGCAATCCAAAACCTAAAAATTGCGGTAGAAAAAGCAGTTGATGACTTGGATATTGATGGAGTGATAAAAAGGTTTGAACTTTGCTATGAACTTTCATGGAAGGCGATAAGAATTTATCTCGAGGATTTAGGAATTATTTGTAAAAATCCGAGAGAATGTTTTAAACAGGCAAAAATAAATGGTTTGATTGAAGATGAAATAACATGGATGGAGATGATAGAGACAAGAAATAGACTTGTTCATGAATATTCAGCAGAGTTTTCAAGAGAGATATTTGAAGAAATAAAGACAAAATATGTAAAAATTCTTGAAGATTTATATAAAACATTAAAGGAGAGGTTGAGTGATGAGTTGGTATAATGATTTTCTTAAAAAATTCTTTCACGACCCAGTAGATAAACCTTTTGATATACCTACGCATGAGCGAAGGGTAAAAGAGTATGCAGAGATTTTTGGAGTTTCAGGAATTGAGGAAGGAAAATATTCAGACCAGATTGCTTCATGTATGGAAAGAAGTTCGCTTCCAAAGTCAAAGAAACTTACAGAAATAAGGCATCCGCTTTCTGATGAAAAGATAAAAGTTGAAGGTATTGAATTTGAGCAGGCGATTAAAAAAATTAGAGAAATTTTAGAAGAGATAGTAAAAGAATATAAATTTGTAGAAGATGAAAAAAAATCACTTTTAATCTGGAGAAATCTATTAGAAGAGCTCATTGAGAAAACAGATGAGAATCTGAAAAAATTTATTCCTTTGCTTCCCGCATATACAAGGTTTCCTGATCACTCAATATGGGAGCATCTAAAAATATCAACGGCAATAAACGCAGTTTTTTTAAGAGAAAAAACTCAAGAAAGCAAAGGGCAAAACAACTCACTTTTCCTTTTCACAATAGGTCCTGTTCAATCTTTTATCTCACAAGCAAGAAAGACGCAAGATTTCTTTATGGGAAGTTTTATGCTTTCTTATTTGACATTTGTTGCTATGAAAAACGTTATAGAGAAATATGGTCCAACATCAATTATATATCCTGATTTGTATAGGCAGCCTTTTATGGATTGGTATCTTGAAAACGAAAAGGTAAAATGGCTATCAATTAAAAATCCACATTTAAAAGATATTGCTTTACCAACGATTCCAAACAGGTTTGTAGCGATAATTCAAACAACAGATGAAACGGAGATAAAAAACCTTGCAAATGAAATGAGACAAGCAATTAAAGACGAGATTACTGCCGCAAGGGATACAATTTTTAAAGAGTTAAAAATAAGCTTAAATGATAGTCAAAAAAACATAGTATATAATCAACTTTCTGACTTTCCTCAAATCTACTGGGTTGCTATTCCTTGGAGAAAAGGAGATAGGGATTTGGGTATAATTGAAGTTTTGGAAAAAGATGAAAAAGGTGAAGATAAAAAAGTTAAAAAATTTTATAAAGAAGATTTGAAGGATTTTTTTACAGATGAAAAATTAAAAAATTGGCAGGAATTATGGGATTTTGGGAAAGATAAAGGTGAATATGAACCGAATATCGGCTTTCTCTATCAACTTCTTTACACTGCTTTAGAAAAATCAATGGGAGCAAGAAAGAATTTGAGGGAATTTAGGCAAAATCCAGAAGCAGGAAGAAAATGTTCAGTTTGTGGAGAAAGAAATGTAGTTTTCTTTTGGGAAAGCAAAAACAAAGATAAATTTAAGAGATACAATCCGGATGCATTAGACCTTACTAAAAAAATAAGTGAGAAATATCTTTCCGATGGAGAAGGGCTTTGCTCTTTATGCTTGTTAAAGAGAACTTTTGATATTCATCTAAAAGAAAAAGTAAGCGATGCCTTTAAAGATTTCTCTTTTCCTTCAACTGCAGAGGTTGCAAGTGCTGATTTTAAAGAAAAGGCAATCGAAAATGCGAAAGATGAATTTTATAAGTTTGTAAAAAGGTTTCACGAATTGGCGAAAAAGGATTACTTAAAAGTCAAACCTCTGCCAAAATTAGAAAACAAAATTACAGAGAACCTTGAGGGTTCGTGGTTTTATGAAGAAAATTATACTGAAAAGGAAGGAATTGATATTAATACAAAGGAAATAGAAGAATTAAAGGAGAAGTTAAAGAAAATTACAGATAAAGTTGAGAAACCAAGCCCTTACTATGCAATCCTTTATCTTGATGGAGACAATATGGGAAGATGGCTTTCGGGGGAATTGTTGCCAGAGATTCAACATGCTTATAACTCAGAGGTATGGGAAAGATTGCCCGAAGAATTTAAAAAAGAATTAGAAAAATATGTTCCCAAAAAGATTTTAACACCGGCTATTCATTCCGCCATATCAACAGCATTAAGAAATTATGCAATTGAATTTGTAAAGAAAATTGTTGAAAAGGAGCATCTTGGGAAACTCATTTATGCTGGTGGTGATGATGTTTTAGCTTTTGTTAATTTAAGAGATTTATTTGATGTAATGGAAAAATTAAGATGGGCTTTTTCAGGACAGATAAAATTTGAAAATGGCAATATAGAAGTAGATATGAGTAATACTTCTGGTTTTGTTCTGAAAGACGGGGTTTACTATTTAACCATGGGTAAAAAGGCAACCTGTTCAATGGGGGTGGTTATTGCCCATTATAAGGAGCCATTAAAGATTGTGATTGATAAGGTATTTGAGATGAAAAAGGAAGCAAAGAAGGAAGAAAAAAATAAATTTGCCATTTTACTTATGAAGAGATCTGGAGAAGAAAGGATTGGTATTGCTGAATGGTTGATTGACGGAAATTTGACAACAGAAATTCTGAAAACTTTAAAAGATTGTATGAATAGAGAAAATAAAAATTATATCTCAGATGGATTTATACAAAAATTAAAACAGGAGTTTGCAAAAATAAAAGAGAAAGAAGGTAGTTTCGGATTGACCGGAGAGATTTTTAACACAGAACTAAAAAGATTATTGACAAGGGCTTATAATGGTGAAAGTAAGAGCCGAAAAGAAATTGTTGAAAAATTCTACAATAAAGCAAAATTACTTTTCTGGCGGACAGGAGAAGATATAGATAACTTCACAAATCTTCTTGAAATTGCAAGTTTTATGAATAAGGGGGAATAGATGTTTTATAAGATTAAACCACTCGATACATTATTTTTTAGAGATGGAAGACCATTTTCAATGGGTGCTGAAACCTGGGCAAATCCTGTCTTTCCTCCATATCCATCAACGGTTTATGGAGCAATTAGAACATGGCTTATTTTTGAATGGGGAAATTTAGAAAAATTTAAAAAAGGAGAACTAAAAGAAGAACTTGGAACGCTTGAAAATAAAGGAAGTTTGAAAATAAAGGGTCCATTACTTGCTTTAGAAGATATCTTATATTTCCCTGTTCCGAAGGATTTGCTTAAAGAAAAAGGAAAAAAAGATGAAAAATTATATGATATTGATTTAGTAAATAAGCCAGAAATTTTCATATCTGATTATAACTTGGCAAAATGTTTGGTTAATAAAAGTGATACCGAGTTAGAGGAAGCAGATGAGTTGCTTGATAGAGATAGATTAAAGGATTATTTAGAAGGAAAGGAAATAACCAATTATACAAAATATACAGAAAATACAGAAAAAGACAAATTATTTACCAAAGAGCTAAAAACAGGAATAAAAAGAAGTAGAAAAACATTATCATCCGAAGAGGGATATCTATACAGAATCCCAATGATAAGGCTTGATAAAAAAGCAAGTTTATATATTGAAATTGAAGGTATAAACAATTATCCAGAAAAAGGATTGATTCAGCTTGGTGGGGAAGGTAAAACAGCACAAATAGAAAAAATTCAAAATAGCCTTATGGAAAGCTTGCAAAATGTAAAATTTAAGTTTGAAAACAGAAGGTTTAAGATTTATTTCGCAATACCAGCAATATTTAAAAAAGGTTGGCTTCCTGATTGGATTGATGAAAGTAGTTTTGAAGGAGAATTTAATGGAATAAAACTTAAACTTATTGCTTGTGCAATTGGGAAATTTGTTTTAATTGGTGGCTGGGATCTGGCAAGAAAAAAGCCAAAACCAATGTACAAAGCAGTTCCTGCTGGAAGCGTTTATTACTTTGAAATTTTAGATGATTCAACGCCGGATAAGATTAAAGATGCTTTTCATTTAAAAAATATATCTGATATAAACTCTGAGGATGGGTTTGGATTAAGTTTAGTTGGAGAGGTGAAACTATGAAAAAGATAATCACAATGGTTGGAACATCATTATTTGAAAATTATATTGAAAAAAATGATGATACGAATTTTAAAAATGCCTATAACCATCTCAAGAATAACAAAATCAACGCCCAAAATCTGGATAGTGAATCGCAAAGAAGAAAAAATATTGAAAAAGGATTAGACCGAACATGGTTTGAAAAACATAAGCAAAATGTCTCAGCAGAAATTAAAAGTTTAATAAAATTAAAAGAAGAACTCAATGAAGATTTTGAAATACATCTCTTATATTCTGATACCGCTTTAAGTCGTCTTGCTGCTGAAATTTTACAAAAAGCTATAACTCAATATTATGATGAATTTAAAGATTGCGAAGTTAAAATAATAGAAATTCCTAAACTTCAAATTTGGGACAAAAGAGAATTCATGGAAGGAATGAGTAATTTAATTAAGAAAGTTGACGAAATTTCAAAAGGCTCTTGGGAAAATGTTATTATTAATATTACTGGTGGATATAAAGCAACCATTCCATATTTAACAATCCTTGGTCAGATTAACAGATGTCCAATTTATTACATTTTTGAAGACACAGATGCACTGATAAAAATTTCTCCTACACCAATAAGTATAAATTGGGGGATCTTTGAAAAATATTCTCATATACTTGAAAAATTTGAAAAAGGTATAGATCAATTAAATGAATTTAAAAAGGATTATTCTGAATATGATCAATTTTATGAAGAATTAAAATCTTTAATCTGGATAGATAACCAACTTCAGCTTGCAGAGTTAAATCCAATTGGTAAAATTTTCTGGCAACTCTACCAAAAGAATATAATAGTGTATATTCCTACGCAGTCGCAATATTTTAAACTTCCTCAACCACATAAAAGAAGAATAGAAAATGCTGTAAGAGAATTATATGGAAGGCTAAAAACTTTTTTAAAAAATGAAAAGAATAAGTCATCATGTATCAAAAAGATTATTAATTTGACAGATCAGAATGATTTAAGACATGGACCAGTAATTGATGAAGAAGAAGGAGTTTTTATTTTTAAATCAACAAATGAAACACATATTAGACTTTTATATTCTTTTAACCTCTCGCCTATAGGTGAAGTGACATCAATTATAATTTATGATTTTGTATATGAAAAATTTGACCATTCTAAATATATAGAACAATTTAAAAGAAATTACCCAATTATTAAAGATAGAGAAAAAACTATTTTACCAGTAAAAAAGGAGGTAAGCCATGTTTAAAAAAATTAAACTATTTTTTATCATAGCAGAAACACCTCTTCATCCGGGTAGTGGTGGAGAATTAGGACTTGTTGATTTACCAATACAAAGAGAAAGGTACACCGACTTTCCAAAGATTGAGGCATCGGGGCTGAAAGGGTGTATAAGAGAGGCGTTTGAAAGTCAATTAACATTAGACAAACAGAATAAGCAATATCGTTTATTAAATAATGAAGTTATAGGTTGTCTGAAAAAAGAGTTTAAAAATATTGAAGAGATTTGGAGGGAAAAGAAAAATGGTAAAGAAGTAGAAAACACTGACAGAGACGGAAATAAATTAATTTTGTACCAACAAGCAATTAACAATATCTTTGGTCCTGAAGATGGAGAAGCTCATGCTGGCGCCCTTGCCTTTACTGATGCAAGGATTCTGTTATTTCCTGTAAAGTCACTAAAAGGGGTCTTTGCCTGGATTACTTGTCCTATGGTTTTAGAAAGGTTTAAGGAAGATCTAAGGCTTGCCAGGGAAATTCCAAATGAACTCAATATTGATTTTTCAACTTTAGAAAATACTTTGCCTCAACAAACAAATATTTGTATTGAGTCAAAGGTAGTTCTTGAAGAATACACTTTTGAAGTAAGAGAATCTGAAACAACTTCCAAAATAGCGGAGTTTCTTTCTGAAAAAATTTTTCCAGATACAAACACAAATGCCCCATACAAATTCTGGCGGAAAAAACTTGAAAAAGACCTTGTAATCCTTTCTAATGATGATTTTACCCAATTTGTTAAGACATCTACTGAAATAATCACAAGGACAAAAATAGATAACAAAACTGGAACTGTTGCATCAGGTGCTCTCTGGACAGAGGAGTATTTACCTCAGGATACAATTCTTTATTCCCTTGCTATGGCCTCACCGGTAAGGGTTGAGAAAGAAGAGGCAAAAGGAGTTCTAAAAGGAAATACCCCTGAAGAGGAAGCAAAAAAAGTTTTGGAATTCTTTGAATCAGGATGTCCTGAGGTCCTTCAAATTGGTGGAAATCAGACAATAGGGAAAGGTTTAGTAAGAATTCAAATTTTTAAATAGGAGGATAAAATGGCTGAAAAAGAATCATTCATAACCAAACTTGAAAAAGGAAGGGCAGAATTTGCATATAGGTGTGTTGAAGAAGCCAAACAAACCTTCCAGGGTGAATCTAAAAAACAAAAAGAATATAAATCATATGTAAAAAAAATTCCTTCAATGGTTTTATCAAATGGACTTGGTCAAACACTTGCTTTTGTCAAAGCAAAGAGTAAAAAAGAAAATGCCTATGATTTAATTTACAAGCAATTAACAGAATATATGAAAAGCAACCATACCACAAGAATTTCTATGCAACAGAGTGAAGCTGACCTTGTTAAATGGGTTATCTCCTGCAATTCTCAAGATTATCGCTATATAACCCAGGAAATCCTTGCTTTCTTACAATGGCTTAAAAGATTTGCTGAAGGGTTAATTGAGGAGGAAGAATGAGGAATAAAGAAAGAAGAATTATCGAAAAATACAGCAAAGACTACTTGTTTTATACTTCAAAGGATACCCAAAGAATTTTAGGGAGCATTATTTCAAAAATAAGAATTGAGAGGTTTGACGAAAGAAAAAAGAAATGGGAAAAGAAAGATTGGGTTTATGATGCATCTTCCGACTTTGTTAAAAATCCTTCTTTAATCTTTGGGAAATTTATTCCTGAAAGTTTAGTTGACGGGGAAGAAAAGGAAAACAAAGACAAATACTTATATTTGGTTATTAAAGAATTTGAAAGAATTAAAAATGATTATGTTCCGACTCTTTTAAAGAGGATTAAAAAAACTATAAAAGAAGATTTTGAGAAAAACGGTTTTGTAATACAAGACTTCTCTTTAGCTTTATCCTGGCGTCTTGTAATTGGTCTTGGTGCATCTCATCCACAGGAAACATCAATGACACTCCACCACATCTATGGAATTCCCTATATTCCAGGAAGTGCAATAAAAGGAGTAACAAGACATTGGGCAGTCTTGAGGTTTGCTGAGGAATTAGCAAAGAAAAATAATTTAGGGATAGAAAAAGCGATCGAAGAGGTTTCAAAGAAATTAGAAAACGGTGACGAATCTTTAAGTCTCTTTTTGGATACCATATCTTTTCAAGATTTAATCAAAATCTTTGGCACTCAAAAAGAAGAAGGAAAGGTAATTTTCTTTGATGCCTATCCAGATGAAAACATAGAATTAAAAATAGATATTATGAATCCTCACTATCCAGATTACTATGGAGGCGATAAACCACCAACTGACTGGCAAAATCCAGTTCCTATAAAATTTTTAACAATTGAAAAAACGAAATTCCAATTTTATCTTGCATCAAGAGATAAAGATTTACTAACTAAAGCAGAAAATTTACTGAAAGACGCTCTTAAGAACTTTGGCATAGGTGCAAAAACATCTTTAGGATATGGAGTTTTTGAGGAGGTTTAACTATGAAGGAGTTTCACATAATAAATGTAGGTGTAAGTATAATCACAAATTATCAAAAAGTCCAAGAAGAATTAAAAGACAAAAAACTCCCTGATAATGAATTCTGGATAGACTTTCTTAAAAATCCAAAAAAATTAGATGAAATTTATAATTTTGTCTGTAAAGATCCCAAGAAATATTCTGCTGAATTGAACTCATTTCTGAGAAAAATAGAGAATTCAAAAAATCAAATTGAGGTCTACTTTACTGGAACAAAAACACCTGTAAATAAGATTTGCGTAAGAACTCTTAAAAGGTTTATGAGAGAAAATGATTTTACTGTATATGTTTCAAAAGAATTTCCGGGATATTTTATGGAAACTTATACTGGTGAAGACAGAATTAAAAGTTTCACACACGGTATTTCTGATATGCTTGACCATTTAATCAGATTAGCAAATAGGAAAAAAGAGGAAGGATATAAAGTATTTTTCAACCCTACAGGTGGATTTAAAGCCCATGTTATTGCCTGTGCTCTGGCTGGATTTATGACTTACAGTGAAGTTTATTACTTAAATGAGGAATTTGAGGATGTTATAACCTTCCCACCACTTTTCTATATTCCTAAAGGAAGAGAAATTGATTTATTAAAAATTCTTGCTGATAAAAAGCCTCGTTCTGGTAAAGAATGTGAAGAAATTTTTAAAGAATATGAGAAGGAAATTGAACGCCTTATTCTATACAACTTAATAGAAGATGAAAAAGATGATACAGGGAGAATTTTTAGAATAAAGATATTAAATAAAGGTGAATTAATAGTAAAAGAGTTTCAGGAAAGAAAATTATAACCCTCTACACTCCGGCAACAGGTTTTCCTGATTTAGAAGTAAAAATTGCCTATGGACTGGCAAGGGTGGGCATTGAGGCAGGGTGTGATTTTCATATCACCCCTCAGCAAGATTTTTATCAAATAGAGCTTGATAATTTTTCATCAGACAAATTTAAACAATCATTTTTAATGATTCTTGAAAGAATTTTATCTTCCGATAGGTTTTTTGATTTAGAGGTAAAGGCAAAAGATAAAGGAAAATATTCAACAAAAAAAGAGAGCACCGAACGACTACAAGGATTATTTCAAAACCATAACTTAGAAAGCTTCTATCAATTAAACGAATTCGCAGATTTTAATTTTAAAAAACATATCTTCTGTGGACACAAAGATGTAAACAAATTTGGAGGAAGTAGCGGATTAATACTTATCTCCTCTTTTCATGCTGGCAAGCCATATTTTAGAGATAAAATTTATGATAAATTTAATATGAACTTATGTGAAATTTGTGGATATTTAGCAGTATTAGGACTTCATTCATTTGGTTTTGTTATCCAGATGGGGACTGGCAAAAATACAAAATATGTTTTGGTTTTACCTTTGCCTGAAAAAATCTCAAAAAAGAAGAATTAATTAAGCTGTTTTCATTACAAAAAACATTGCACAACTTTTGGCTTTCAGACCTTCAACCCTTAACGACTTTTTCAATTGGGCTATTAGCAAGAGTGCCTTCCATATGTGATATCATTAATGAATTACAACTCCTTTTTCATCTGACATTAGTCTCGAAAGATAATCGTCGCGATACAGTTGTGGAACAAACAGCAGTAGTGAATGCTATAAACTTTTCAAAATTTATTTCATACTCACCATACAATAGTGCAACCGTTGAAAAGCTACTTGGAAACTATAATGAAAAGCCAAAAATTTCTTCCCTCATTGAGTTAGCAAATGCTCTTGAAAATTTTAATAATGATTCCTTACTTAAATTCCCCCGTCTTTATGTTCAGGAGACATCAACAAATAACTGGGTAAATCTTTTATATCCTGAAACAGTAAAATATCTTTTAAAGGAGGTTGCTATGATAAAGCAGGAAATAATTGAAAACCCCGCATTACAAAGCCTTGCAAGAACATTGAGATATTTTATAAGAGAAAGAAAGTATGGATATGCTGATGATATAAGAAATGCAAGGAAGGATTCAAGAGACTTTGAAGAGACAATTGCTAAGATGCTAAGAGAAGGAAGATTAAGGCTTGAACAAGAAGAAAAGATACATCTTCCAACGGACGAGGAAATGAAAGAAGTGTTTAGACTGGCTAATGAGGATTTTGAAAACACAAAGACAGCCCTTGTAATACTTGCCTTTTCCTTCCCTTCAAAGGCTGAGGAAGAACAAACCGTGGAGGTGCAACATGAAGTATAGAGATAGAATAGAGATAAATCCAGAGATCCTTGTTGGGAAACCAATTATAAAAGGAACTCGGATTTCAGTTGAGTTTATACTTGAATTCCTTGCAAACGGCTGGGATATAGAAAAAATACTTAAAAACTATCCACAACTTACAAAAAAAGACATTATTGCTGCAATTGAATATTCCTTAGAGATACTCAAAGAAGAAAAAATCTATGCTATATGAAATTTCTTGCTAAGGTGAGAATGTAGTGATTGGTGCGATTGACAAAAAGATGAATTTCTGATAAAAATAAAGGCAATAGGGCGAAAAATGTATTACAAAGATAGAGTGAGAAATCAGGGCATCCTGGAAAGAAAACCAGTCATAAAACTCACCAACAAATCCATTGAATTTCACCTTGAATTACTTTCAAATGGATGGGAGATAGGAGAAATTCTAAAAAATTATCCTCAACTTACAAAAGAAAATGTTATTGCTGTTGGTGAGTATTTAACTATAACATATACAAGCAGAGGTAAATAAAATGCTTTCAGCAGTTAAAGAAATTGGTAGATTTGTATCTCAGCCAACTGTAAAAATAGAAGGGAAAATAATTTTTATAGTGCTTGATTCTAACTTGTCATTTAAAGCGATTGAACTTGAAGATTTCATTGCAGAAAAAATAGATAGATATCTTTATAAAACTGGAGAAAGTAAAGGTAACAGACCATCGCCATTTGCACCAATTAACCCCAAGGAACCTAAAAAAACCTTTGAAAAAATCATCAACTGGTTTAAAAATTATGAGCGAACCCCAAATCTTAAACCTGAAGACCTTAATAAAATCAGAAAGATTAACAATGTGCTTCAACAGGAAAAATCCAAGATTTTGTCCTCAATAGTTGATCAAGTAAAACAACTACCTAAAAAATCAACTAAATTTCTTTCAGTAAGGATAAATGATAAATACCTTGGAGATTTTAGATTGTTCAGGGAAATTTTTAACCTCAATATTTCTCAAAGAATTGGTAGGTCCTCTTCTAAAGATAGGACGTGTTCTATCTGTGGTGAAGTAAAAGATACAGTTTCTGCAAGAACACATGTCTATCAATTTGATACCGATGACAAGCCCGGCTTTATTACGGAATTTAACAAAAAGAACTACTGGAAAAACATTCCAGTCTGTCAGGAATGTCGTGATTTACTTCAAAAGGGTAGGGATTTTATTAAGGATAAGCTAACCTTTAAATTTTACGGTATGAAATATCAACTAATTCCAAAATTTTTATTGGGCGGACCGGAAGTTGTAGAAGAAATACTAGAAATTTTATCTGACACCCATAAAAGTATTTCCCTTAAAGAAAGAACTGTAAAAAGGCTAACAGATGATGAAAACGAGATACTTGAATACCTTTCTAAAAAGGAAGATGTTCTGACTTTAAATATCCTCTTTCTTGAAAGCCAGCGGAGTGCAGAGAGAATTCTGCTTCTCATAGAGGATGTTTTCCCATCAAGGCTAAAAACTATTTTTGATGCAAAAAATTATGTGGACAAGCTTTTTAATGAAGAATTTAATTTCGGTAAAGTAAGATCATTTTTCTATAAATCTGATGAAGACAAAAGAGAAACCGACCTTGACAAATATTTTCTTGAAATAGTTGATTCTATTTTTAGAGGTCAGAGAATTGATTTTAATTTTTTAGTTAAGTTTTTTATGCAAAACATAAGAAGAGATTTTATGAATAATGAGTTTTATCTTTTTAAGATTAGAGATGCAAGGATGTGTATGGTATTTTTTGAAAAACTTGGTTTAATAAATTTTGAGGAGGTAAATATGGAACCAAACCTTTTTGACGAAATATTTAACAAATACGGTAAGTCGTTGAATGCACCTGAAAAAAGAGGCATATTTTTACTTGGTGCGCTAACACAGATGCTATTAAATAAACAGTATTCTGAAAGGGAATCAAAACCACCATTTATGAAAAAATTAAAAAGCTTAAAAATGGATGAAAAAGATATAAAGGCATTACTGCCAGAAGTGCAGAATAAATTAGAAGAATATGAGACTTTTGATAAAGGTAAAAGATTGATTGCACAAGAAGCATCTAAGTATTTATTGCAGGCTGGTGATGGATGGAGAATGTCTGTGGATGAGATAAACTTTTATTTTGCCTGCGGAATGAATCTTTACGAGAAAATCGCAAAAATTGTTTATGAAAAACATGAATTACCAATTTTGTAACTTAATTTTATTAACTGGCACTAATCCATTGCCCAATTTTGTCGTGGCTGAATATTTTCTTGCCCAAAATAAAAATCTCAAAAATATTTTTTTAATCTATTCAGAAGAAACCAATAATCAGAGAGGAACAAAAAATTATTGTGACACCCTTAAAGAGCTTCTTAACTCTCATCATCAAAACAATCTTACCTTTGAATTTATTCATCTTTCTAACATCAGTGATGCAAGCCAGATCAGAAGAAACCTTGATGCAAGACTTCTTCCATTACTCAATTCAACTTTCTCTGTCCATCTCAACTATACAGGAGGAACAAAGGTAATGGGAACGCATGTTTACAGGTGGCTTGAGGAAAAAGCCAGAGAAAATAATATAAAAGCCTCTTTCTCATATCTTGATGCCAGGACATTCCAGATAGTAGATGATATAAATGGCAGGATTACGGGTGACCTTAGAAATGAAATAGGGCTAAGCATTCAGGAATTGATAAGTCTTCATGAGTTTGAAAGAAAAAACAAGCCCTCGGAGGAAATTGATTTATTCAAAAACGCCGTTAATAAGTTTAAGGAACTTATTGAGGCAGATAAACTTAAAGATTGGTTTAACAAATATCAAAGAGACCTTTTTACCAGTAAAAATCCTAAAGAAAAAGACAAACTGGTAGAAAAAATAAGAAACTTAAAAGACGATCTGAAAAATTTCAGGGCAGAGGGAAGTTTCCTGGAGATTATAAGATCAATGCCAGAGGATTATATATTATTCAATAATGATGGCTCTTTCAGAGAGCCTAAATCAAATGATTGTTTAAAACAAGCGGTGAAGTTTCTTGATGGAAAATGGCTCGAACTATATGTATTTGATGTTCTGAAAAATAACCTGACAGGGCAAAACATAGAAATTGACCGTAACTGGGAAATCAAAAAGAAACAATGGTCCAGCCAGCATCAGAAGTTTGAGCTTGATATAATCCTTTTGAAAGGTTATCAACTGATAGGAATTTCTTGTACTACAGCCTCGCAGAGGCATATTTGTAAAAGCAAGGGTTTTGAGATATTCTTAAGAACAAGACAGATTGGTGGCAAGGAGGCAAGGGCTGTGCTGATTACAAGGCTTAATAAATCTCAAAGGAATGAACTTCAGGAAGAGCTTGAGATTGATACAGAAGGCAAAGAAAACATCTTAGTTCTTGGTGAGGATGACCTAAAAGAATCAGTCCTGATCAATAGGATAAAAGACTTTATCAAATAATCATAACCGGAGGTTATTTATGGAAGATAAGTTTTTCGCTGTTTTGCTTGATACGGTCTCAATCCAGAGGTATGTCTTCAGCACAAACAATCTTAAAGAAAACATAGGTGCATCCTATATAGTTGAGGATATTTATGATAGTCATCTTAAAAAGGTGAACAAGGAAATGTTTCCTGAATTAACAGAAGAATATTATGAGGCGTGGGAAACAGAGCCTGATAGAATTCGGATAAAAGAAAATGGAGTGCCCTTTGAGATTGGCTATATTGGTGGCGGGAATGCCCTTTTGTTATTTAAGGAGAAAAACAGGGCTCAGGAATTTATAAAACAATGGACACTGAGATTACTCATTCATGCACCCGGGATAATCCCTGCCTGTGCTTTTGGAGAAATAGATTTGAATAACTTTTCTTCAAGCCTCAAGATACTTTTTAAAACCCTTGCAAAAAATAAGGCAAGCTTTGTTCCACAGACAATAATCCGAAGGCATGGCATTACAGCAGAGTGTCCTCGCACGGGATTATCAAGGGAAGTCTGGTGCAGAAATCTACCCGATGAAGAACAAGATTACATATCCTCTGTATCCAATGCTAAAATTGAGGCTGCAGAGAAAGCAAAAAGAAAAATAATAGAAATCCTGAAAGAATTAAACCTTGATAAAAAATATACCTTTACAGATGAGCTTGACAAACTTGGACAGAGCAAAGGAGAAGACAGCCACATAGCCATAGTTCACATAGATGGTAATGATATGGGAGAGAGGGTGAAGGCTCAAACGGATCTTATTACTTTAAGAAAATTTTCCTGCTCGGTCAGAAATGCAACCATGAATGCTTTTAAAGCAATGCTTACAGAAATAGTTAAACATGCGGGAGAAATTGAAAAGGAGATAAAACTGAGGCAGGAAGATGGCAAAAAAATCCTTCCATTACGCCCCATTATTATTGGAGGTGATGACATAACCTTTGTCTCTGAGGGAAGGCTTGGAATATGGCTTGCAAAGGTCTTTCTTGAAGAGTTTGAAAGGCAGAAAGTATCAGATGGAAAGCCTTTAACTGCCTGTGCTGGCATTGCAATAACAAAAACAAAGTATCCTTTTTATAGGGGTTATGAATTAAGTGAAGATCTTTGTAAATCAGCAAAGAGAAAAAGAAAAGATCAAAATGACAATGGCTCCTGGCTTGACTTCCATCTTGCTTATGGAGGATTTTCGGGAAGTCTTGATGATATAAGAGAAAGTCATTATAAAGCCCCTAATGTAAAAAGCCTTGTTCTGAGACCTTACAAAATTCAGGATTTTTATGAACTTCTCAGTGCTGTTTCAGAGTTTAAGAAAAAAGACAATGGCAAAACAAAATTTCCCCGCTCAAAGCTCATGGAATTAAGGCAGGTGCTTTATATGGATAAAGACGCTCAAGAACTATTTATTGAAGAATTAAGTGCAAGGCAACTTAAACTGCCGAAATATAAAGACTTCGATGGTTCAGAGATTATAAAAGGCAATCAGACTCCCTATTTTGATATGATAGAGCTTATAGAACTCTATCCAGAATCTGCCTTAAATGGAGGTAGCAGATGAAGATATATAAACTTACCATTGAACTCAAATCACCTTGCCTCATAGGCTCAGGAGAAGGCTTTGGAGCTATTATAGATTCTGATATTGTATTTGACGAATATGGCATCCCTTATATCCCATCAAAAAGGATTAAAGGATGTTTAAGGGACTCAGCCATTGAGATTTGTGAAATGTTTGAATCTGCAGGAATTAATGTATTAGATTTGCAAAAAGACAAAACTGAAAATAAATATTCTATTGTAACTTCCATATTTGGAAAACCTGGCAATGATAAATCAGCTCCAGTTTATTTTTCCAATCTGACGATACAAGGATATGATGACATAAAAAAATGGCTTGCCTATTTAATGAATCAATACAGTGGTCTGATATCTCGCGAAGGCATTATAGAGCAATATACAGAAATCAGACAGCAGACCGCAATTGATGAGACCACAGGCACAGCAGAAGAACACTCATTGAGGACAATAAGGGTGGCAAAGAAGGGGCTTGTATTTGAAGGCAGTATAGATGCAGATATTGATGATGTAAAGCTCCTCTATTTTGCAGTGAAAAACCTGAGGCGTTTAGGCACAAAGAGAAACAGAGGCTATGGTGAAGTAGAATGTAAACTTTACGATGGTTCAAATGAAATAAATTTTATAAATGAACTGGAGGTCTTATGCAAGCAATAAGATATAGCATTAAATCGCTCTCACCACTCCTTTTTGCCTCAAACACAGGCGACCCAAACATGGTGTCAACCCTTGACTTCATCCCTGGCACTCACCTGAGGGGCATGTTTGCAAATGAATATATCAAAAAAAGAAGGCTTGGTGAAAATGCCCATAAAGATGAGACCTTTTACAGATGGTTTTTGAAAGGAGAGTTGAAGATTACAAATGCCTATATCATTTATGAAAACTATCATTATTACCCTATTCCTCTTTCAGTTCAGGAAGACAAAAAAGAAAAGGGAAATGCCTATGACCTTTTGTTTCAAAATGAAGAGTTTGATAAACAAACAAAAGGAATAGATGGTTATGTCAGGTTTTCAGGTAATTATCTTTACAAGTTTCCTGTAAAAAAATCCTTAAACTTCCATCATGCCAGAGATAGAGAGCGGGGAACTTCAAAGGAAGGTCTCATATTTAACTATGAGTCAATTAATGAAGGACAGACCTTTGAAGGATACATAATCGGAGAGGACAAGGATATTAAAGATTTTATGAGCATTATAGGGGATGGCATCTATTATCTTGGTAGGTCAAGGAATAATCAGTATGGAAAGATAGAATTCAGGCTCTTAGATAAAGAACCAGTGGATTTCACAGGCGAAATTAAAACTGAGATTGATGATATTCAAAGTGCAGTAATTACCCTCCTTTCAGACACGATTGTTTACAATGAATATGGATACTCTACTACTGACATTAAAGGGTTTGAGAAGGCTATTGGATGCAAAATCAAGCAAGCCTTTATAAAACAGACTGAAGAAGAGGGTTTTCTCTCTATATGGAGGCTCAAAACCCCGCAGGAAGTATGCTTCAGGGCGGGCTCATGTTTTCTTGTTGAGCTGAAAGATGGAGATATACAGAGGTTGAGAGACCTTCAGAAAAAAGGCATCGGAATGCGGACTCATGAAGGATTTGGCAGGTTTGTCATTGGATGGCAGGCAGAAGAGAATCAAATCACAATAAAAGATGAAGAAAGGACAAAGCCACCCAGACCAGAAGGTGCTCCACCAGAAAAAGTAAAGGAGTTAATTGAAAATATAATCAAGGAAAATCTTAAAAAGTACATTCAGATAATGGCAATCAAAACCGCAAAGGATTTTAATAATCTACCCCCAGCATCACTTCTTGCAAAGCTGGAAGATGCTGTTAATAAAAGAGAATTAACAAAAAAATTACAAAATCTTAAAGATAAAGCAAAAATTAATCTTGAAAAGTGTAGAAGTAAGAACGCAGACCTTTATGAGTATTTAACTAACTTCAAAGTTGATGTAAGTCATGAGATCAGGCAAATAAATAAATTAGCCTATCTCTGCAATGAAATCTCCTATCAACCAGAAAATGATGCTGACTTTAAAAAAGAGCTTGAAAAAATCTATCTAACAACCTTCTTATCAACTATGAGGAAAAAGAAGAAACAGGAGGAGAAAAAATGATAAAGGGAAAGCTAATTCTTGAAGGCAAAATAGAACTTGTCTCTCCAGCAATGATTGGCTGTGGAAGGGATGAAAACTCTGACATGGATGTTATTCGTGATGCGAATGGGAAGCCCTACATCCCAGCAACCTCTTTTACAGGAGTGCTTCGGCATGCAATTAAATTAGACAACTCCTACAAGAAAAAACTTGAAGAATTCTGGGGCACACCAAAGAAAGATAACACAGGGCACAAAGACCTGAAACAGAGTTCAATTATTGTGAGTGACCTTATGCCTGAGGGGAATGTAGAGGTTGTTATAAGGGATGGAGTAAAGATTGACAACAAAAAAGGGATTGCAGAGAAAGGGGCAAAATTTGATTACGAAGTGATTGAACCAGGGGCTAAATTTAAACTTAATATTGAAGTTAACCTCAATGGCAATGAGGATGACTTCAAAAAACAGATGCTTGCGACTATAATTAATCTTCTTAAAAGTGAAAAAATCAGAATCGGGGCAAAGACAAACAGTGGATTTGGAAAGATAAAATTAGTTGAGCAAAGTATCTGTGAATTTGACTTTTCAAAGAAGCAAGATGTCTTTAGGTGGCTAAAGCAAGATTTCTCAAACCCTATAGACTTCAATATTGAACCTATCAGGTTAACCCAGAGGACCTTCAGCATCAATGCTGATTTTGTAATTAAAAACTCCCTTATCATTCGCTCCTATAACATAGAGCCTGATATGCCCGATACAGAGCACATCAAATCAAAGGGCAAGCCAGTCCTTCCAGGCACTTCCCTTAAAGGCGCCATCAGGGCAAGGGCAGAAAGGATTGTAAATACACTACAAAAGCCTGAGACAATAATCAAAGACCTTTTTGGAGATGTTGAAGAAGAAAAGAAAACTGCAAAGAAAGGCAGGATTCTTATTGAAGAGACAGTCCTTGAGGGTTATCCTGAAGAGGTCCAGACAAGGATAAAGATAGACCGTTTCACAGGTGGAACAATTGAATCAGCCCTTCTTGAAACAAAGCCATTGTTTAGAGGAAAAGATGAAAAAATCTTTAATGTCAGAATGACAATTAATGATTATAAAAAACATGAAGCAGGCTTAATGCTCCTTGTATTAAAAGACCTCTGGACAGGAGATTTGCCGGTAGGAGGTGAAAAGGCAATAGGAAGGGGAGTGCTTGAAGGCAGAAAGGCAATAATTAAGTGGGATGACAGGGAAATAGTTTTTGAGGATCCGACCCGACTGAATGACTCTGAAAAACAACAATTACAGGAATTTGTCAAAGCCCTTGTAAATAATGGAGGTGCCACATGTTAAATGCAAATGGGCTGGAGCTTAAAAGGATAAAATCAAAGGCTGAAACAATAAACATAGACAACATAAAATCCGCCCTTTCAGTTTTTAATTCAGATGGCTTTGTTATAGCCTATCTTGATTATAAGGTGCTGATTGGAAGGATTAAAAACAATGCCTTGCTCTTTTTTAATAATGAATCTATTGAAGAAAAATACATCCAGAGATTGAGGCTATTCAATGAACAAAAAGAGCTCCTTATATGGCGATTAGATGTTGGTTTGAGAGGTAGATTAAGGATTGATGATGAAGGAGAAGAAACCTATGTTGTAGATGCAAATCAGGTTTTGTGGGGGACCGATAGAGAGAAGCTATCTGATGGCTGGATAAGGCTCTTTGAAGAAAGGGGAACAGAACTCATTTTACCTTTTGATGAGATTCCTGTGGACAACAGGAAGAATCGCCTCTTCTTAAAGACCCGCAACTACATAGATTTTCATCCTGAGACCTATCAGGCTTCCTATGTAGATTGCCGATTTACAGGATTTAACAAAGGCGAAATGTAATGTTTTACGAGAAGATGCCCTTGAGTTCATAAAAGAATTTGTATCAAAAGACAAACTTAAAAAATGGAAGCTTTATTTGAAAGGAGGCTTTGAGTATGGAGAAAGCAAAACTTCAAATCACAAAGACAAAAAAGGGAGAATTTGAGGCAAGGCTGATTTTTCAAAACAATAAATCAATGCCGGTTTCTGGATTTAGACCAAAAGATAACACTTTAGACGGCAAAGAGGTGGAGGTGCAAAGAGAAAACGGGCAGGTTGTAAAAATACTCTGCGAAGGGAAAGAGATTTACACAAAAAGAAGTTCATCACCACAGAGGGATCTTCAAACGCGTCATTCACAGAGAAATCCCAGACCAGCCTCAAATGATATCTATGCCAGAGCTCCTTACAATTTTATTCCGCTTAATCATAAAGTTGTGCATGTTGATAACCCGCCAGATTTTGATAGATACCACACTGACAGATTCACAGGCTACATAGACCTTGAGATAAAGACCCTCACACCTTTTTATATCAGGGATACCTTAACTGAGGATGAATACAAAGAAAAGATAAGGATAGAAAAAGAAAAAGACCAACAATACATTAATCCCGACTTCTTCTCCCCTGGTGGACTTCTCCGCATCCCTGGCAGCTCCCTGCGCGGCATGATAAGGACAATGGTTGAGATAATGAGTTATGGGAAGTTTGGGTTTTTTGAGGATTCAAGGTTGTATTATAGGGGACTTGCTGACAAATGCAAGAATCTGCGACAAGAATATCAGAGAAAGATGAGTTCTTTTGATAAAAATAGTAAAAAAACTCAATATAAAATGTCTGCTGGAATTTTAACCAAAAAAGGCTTTGAT